>DWXL01000195.1 GCA_019119235.1 Candidatus Blautia excrementigallinarum
GATATGGTGGAAAATCATAAAATGATCGTGGAGAACTCGGGACTTCTTACTGTCGCCGCACTCCGCCATCTCAGCTTTACCGGCAAAAAAGTAGTGTCGATCCTGAGCGGAGGAAATATGGATGTGATCACTATGTCTTCTGTGGTTCAGCATGGCCTGATCCAGAGAGACAGAATCTTCACCGTGTCCGTACTGATCCCGGATAAGCCGGGCGAACTTGTGAGAGTAGCCACTATTATTGCCGAAAATCAGGGAAATGTTATCAAACTGGATCATAACCAGTTTGTGACGACCAACAGAAACGCTGCCGTGGAACTGAAAGTTACCATGGAGGCTTATGGTACGGAACACAAGAATCAGATCGTTAAGGCTCTTGAGGACGCGGGGTGCAAACCGAAGGTTATCCGGGCGAGCCTGTAAAGGTAACGACGGAATTTATATGAATTAAAATACAGAAGCGCTTCCATATTCTGCATTCAGAATGTGAAAGCGCTTTTTTGAGCCTGTGTTTCTTTATGAATGATGTTTATTTCACTTCGATCAGCTCATATTCATCATTGCCGAGACCGATTTTTTTGGCGTGTTCGATACCGGTTCTCCAGTTCGTTGTGGGGAACATTGCTCCGAAATGATCGTGGCCGGTATGATCCGCCTCCGAAAGGCATGTATTGGAAATCACCGGCTGCGCGTTTACCGCGTCGGCACAGGCGATATCCAGGGCGACAGGATCAAATGAGGCGAAAAATCCCACATCCGGAACAATTGCCGCGTCGTTTTCCGCATGACAGTCGCAGTAGGGAGACACATCGATCACCAGATTGATGTAGAAGCAGGGCCGCCCGTCCACTACGGCTTTGGTGTATTCCGCGATCTTGCAGTTCAGCACATCATTGGACTCGTCAGAGGCGGGAAGTACCGCGTCTTTGGGACAGACGCCGATACATCTGCCGCAGCCCACGCATTTGTCATGGTTGATGGAGGCTTTGCCGTCTGTAAATTCCGGCGCTCCGTGGGCGCAGATCTTCTCACAGCGGTGGCAGCCGATACAGAGATCCTGGTCCACGTGAGGTTTGCCGGCGCTGTGCATCTCCATCTTGCCTGCCCTGGAACCGCATCCCATGCCGATGTTTTTCAGCGTGCCGCCGAAGCCGGTGGCTTCATGGCCTTTGAAATGAGCCAGGGAAATAAAAACATCCGCGTCCATGACCGCCTGTCCGATCTTGGCTTCCTTCACATATTCGCCGCCGTTTACAGGCACATAGGCTTCGTCCGTACCTTTCAGGCCGTCGGCGATCAGGACGTGGCATCCTGTGGAGAAGGGGGAGAAACCGTTGGTATATGCGCTGTCCAGATGATCCAGGGCGTTTTTGCGGCCGCCTACATACAGAGTGTTGCAGTCGGTGAGAAAAGGTTTTCCGCCCAGTTCCTTCACAACGTCGGCGACAGCTTTCGCATAATTAGGGCGGAGAAACGCCAGGTTGCCCGGCTCTCCGAAATGAATCTTGATCGCCGTATATTTTCCGTCAAAATCTATATCCGCTATGCCCGCTTTTTTGATGAGGCGTTTCAGCTTATTGAGAAGGCCGTCGTCGAATCCGGTGCGCATGTCGGTAAAATAAACTTTTGATTTTTCCATGAAAGTATCCTCCTTTAGACATATATTTCATGCGGGACTTTCCCGTCTGATAAAATAATACTCCTTCCATGGTCTTCTGGCAAGAATATCTTCGGTTTTTGCGTTACTTCCCGGGATGCTGCAATCTGCCGATATTTCCGGCTTTTTTTTATGGATTTTATACTTGCGCCGGGATAAATGCTGGGGTATATTGAAACTGTTGAAGACAGTAAACGATATGCCGGAGGAAATGTGTTATGACAATGGACGATTATAACAAAGCATATAAAGCAGGCAAGAAAGATTACCAGGCAAGACTGCTCCGCGGCGAGCAGCCCACGCTGAAGATTCTTGACGACATCCTCCCGCCCAGAGGATCTTATTCAGAAGTTCCGCTGGGACTGGTGCAGATTCCCATCGAACAGATCGTGGGAACCAAGACCGGAGGAAGAAGCAGCGCTTTTGCCGGCAATTTTATGCCGATTCTGAGAGAAAATACAGAATTTGCCAGTAAATGGGCCGCCTTAAGCGAGAGCCACTTAAATGAGGGCATCCGGGATCCCATCAAGGCATATGAGTATATGAATAAATTCTATGTGGAAGAGGGGAACAAGCGGGTAAGCGTTCTGAAGTATTACGACGCTGTTTCCGTTCCCGGTATTGTCACCAGGATCCTGCCGCCCAGAACAGAAGAGAAGGAAAACAGGATCTACTATGAGTTTGTGGATTTTTATGAGCTGTCCAAAGTAAATTATATCTGGTTTACAAGAACGGGCAGTTTTGCGAAACTTCAGGCCCTTACGGGAAAAGAGCCCGACCAGGTCTGGTCCGACGACGACAAGCTGACCTTCAGCTCCGTTTATACGAGATTTACAGCGGAATTTGAAGCGGCGGGGGGGAAGAAGCTTTCTATTACACCGGGAGACGCGTTCCTTGCCTTTCTGACGGTATATGATTATGATACGGTATGCGGCATGACTGCCGCGGAGATGAAAGCCACGGTAGCCAAAAGCTGGGAGGAATTCCATCTTCTGGAACATGACGACGAGATCGATGTAAAGATGGACCCCACTGTTGAGAAGAAACCTCTTCTTACCAGGCTTCTGCCCTTAAGCTCCCCGAAGCTTAAGGCAGCCTTCCTCTATGCGAAAACACCGTCCTCCTCGGCGTGGACATACGCCCATGAACTGGGACGCCTTCATCTGGAACAGACCTTCCCTGACGAAGTGTCCACCATATGTTACGAAAACATTACTCCGGATCTAGCGGAGAAGGCCATCCGGGACGCCATTAAGAAAGGCTGCAATATTGTATTCACCACGGCGCCGGAGTTTGTCCAGGCAAGCGTGCAGGCGGCGATAGATAATCCGGATGTCAGGATACTGAACTGCTCCCTGAATACTTCCCACAGGTACATAAGGACATACTATGCCCGCATGCACGAGGCGAAATTCCTTATGGGCGCCATTGCCGGAGCCATGTCGGAGAACGGACTGCTGGCATATATCGCGGATTATCCGATCTTTGGAACTATTGCAAATATCAATGCTTTCGCACTGGGAGCGAAGCTGATCAATCCCCGGGCGAAAGTTTATCTGGAATGGTCTTCTCTGAAAGACGCCGATCTCGGCAAGGTTATGGACGGCCTGGCGGAAAAAGGCGTATCCATCGTGTCCGGCCGGGACATGGTGATTCCGGAGGACGCGTCCCGCTATTTCGGCCTTTACCGCATGGAGAACGGTATGCCCCATAATCTGGCAATGCCGCTGTGGCACTGGGGAAAATTCTACGAACAGCTGATCCGGACCATTATGAACGGAGCCTGGAAGTATGACGACATTACGGCGGAGAAAAAGGCGATCAACTACTGGTGGGGAATGTCCTCGGGGGTGGTCGATGTGATCTGTTCCCAGAACCTGCCTATCGGTACACAGAGGCTTGTATATCTGCTGAAGGATACGATCAGAAGAGGAGAGTTTAATCCGTTTTCCGGCGCTCTGTATTCTCAGCAGGGAGTCGTCCAGGAGGACCCGGACAGAAGCCTGTCCCCGGAAGAGATCATCCGGATGAACTGGCTTGCGAGAAGCGTGATCGGCTCTATTCCGGAACGCCAGGATCTGAAGGAACAGGCGAAGCCGGTTACTCTCCAGCAGGGCATAGAAAAATAAAAGGATATATTGATATAATGAAAATACTTGCGATCGCAGATGAAGAATCAAAATATCTGTGGGATTTTTTTGAAAAAAGCAAAGTGGAGGGGATCGATCTTATCATTTCCTGCGGGGATCTGGATCCCCACTATCTTTCGTTCCTTGCTACGCTTGCAGCTGTACCGGTGCTTTATGTCCATGGAAACCATGACGATAAATACGAACGGATCCCCCCGGAGGGCTGCATCTGCATTGACGATAAGATCTATGTACATGAAGGCGTGAGGATCCTGGGACTGGGCGGCTCCATGAGATACAAACCCGGAGGCTGGCAGTATACAGAACGGGAAATGAGGCGCCGTATCCGAAGACTGTGGCCGAAACTTCTCTGGAACCGGGGATTCGATATTCTTGTCACCCACGCCCCGGCGTACAGCATCAACGACGGACGAGACCTTCCCCATCAGGGATTTAAAGCTTTCCTGAAACTGATGGATAAGTACCGGCCGAAATATCTTCTCCACGGGCATGTACACATGTCTTACGGCAGACAGCATAAACGTTTCGATCAGTACCAGGATACCAGGGTGGTCAATGCTTTTGAACGCTGCGTTATCGAGATAGAACCGGAAACGCCGGCCTATATAGGTGAAAAAGGATAGATGTCAAGAAAAACTACTTGACATCTTTCTTTTTATAAGGTATGATACCCAAGGTGGTCAGCAGATGGAAAAAATTGTAGAACAGACTTTACTGTATGATTTTTATGGGGAACTTCTTACAGAACGCCAGAAGCAGGTGTATGAGAGCGTTGTCCTGGAAGATTTTTCCCTCAGCGAGGTGGCGGAGGATCTTGGGATCAGCCGTCAGGGAGTGCATGATATGATCAGGCGCTGCAATCATATTCTGGAAGGTTACGAGGAGAAACTTCACCTGGTGGAGAAATTTCTCCGTATCAGGGAACAGATCCACAGGATCCAGCAGATAGCCGGCGAGAATCATGTGCAGGAGATAGAGAAGATTTCCAGTCTTATTTTGGAGGAATTATAGAGAATGGCATTTGAGAGTTTGACAGAAAAACTTCAGAATGTGTTCAAGAAACTGCGGGGCAAGGGACGTCTTACGGAAGAAGACGTTAAAACCGCGCTGAAAGAAGTAAAAATGGCTCTTCTGGAGGCGGACGTCAATTTTAAGGTTGTCAAGCAGTTTACGAAAGCGGTGCAGGAACGGGCAGTAGGGCAGGATGTGATGAACGGCCTGAATCCCGGCCAGATGGTAGTCAAGATCGTTAACGAAGAGCTGGTCAGCCTTATGGGCAGCGAGACGACGGAACTTCCCATAAAACCGGGCAACGAGATTACCGTCCTTATGATGGCGGGACTTCAGGGCGCCGGTAAGACCACTACTGTGGCGAAACTGGCGGGCAAACTGAAATCAAAAGGCAAAAGACCGCTTCTTGCCGCCTGCGACGTATACCGTCCGGCTGCGATCACGCAGCTTCAGGTCAATGGAGAGAAACAGGGTGTGGAAGTATTCTCCATGGGAGATAAGCAGAGCCCTGTAAACATTGCGAAGGCTGCGGTGGAACATGCGAAAACACACCAGCAGAACGTAGTTCTTCTGGATACGGCGGGCCGTCTTCATGTTGACGAGGACATGATGCAGGAACTTGCCGATATCAAGGCGAATGTACAGGTGGACGCCACACTTCTTGTTGTGGACGCCATGACAGGACAGGACGCGGTCAACGTGGCGAAGACCTTTACAGATAAAGTAGGGATCGACGGAGTGATCCTTACAAAAATGGACGGAGATACCAGAGGCGGAGCTGCTCTTTCCATCAGGGCGGTGACCGGAAAGCCGATCTTCTATGTGGGTATGGGAGAGAAGCTTTCAGACCTTGAACAGTTCTATCCTGACAGGATGGCTTCCAGGATCCTGGGAATGGGCGATGTGATGAGCCTTATCGAGAAGGCGGAAGCGGCTTTCGATCAGGATCAGGCTGCAGAGATGCAGAAAAAACTGAAGAAGATGGACTTTGACTTTAACGACTATCTTACCAGCATGGAACAGATGAACAAGATGGGCGGGATCGGCAGTATCCTGAATATGCTTCCGGGGATCGGCGGCAAGATGAAGGATATTGAAAACATGATCGATGAAAGCGCCCTGGAACGCACCAAGGCGATCATCCTTTCCATGACGGCTCAGGAGCGGAGCAATCCTGGAATCCTTAACGTTTCCAGGAAGAACCGTATCGCCAGAGGCGCCGGGGTGGATATTTCGGAGGTCAACCGTCTTGTGAAGCAGTTTGAACAGAGCAGGAAGATGATGAAACAGATGCCCGGACTGATGGGCGGCAAACCAGGTAAAAGAGGCGGCTTCAGGCTTCCCTTTTAAATAAATAAAAACAGATAAAAGCTATAAATGGAGGAAAACAAAAATGGCAGTAAAGATCAGATTAAGAAGAATGGGACAGAAAAAAGCACCTTTCTACAGAATTATTGTTGCAGATTCCCGCAGCAAACGTGACGGAAAGTGTATCGAGGAGATCGGAACCTACGATCCGAATCTGGAGCCCAGCGCATACAAGGTAAACGAAGAAGCCGCTAAGAAATGGCTTGCAGCAGGCGCTCAGCCTACAGAAACTGTTGCCAAGATCTTCAAAATCGCCGGAATCGAGAAATAATAGATACCGGTACAGACAGATACCGGCACAGGGAGGTATGTGATGAAAGAACTGGTTGAAGTAATTGCAAAATCTCTTGTTGATCATCCGGACGAGGTAGTTGTTACCGAGAACGAAAAAGAAGATGCAGTTATCATCGAATTAAAGGTGGGTTCTTCCGACATGGGCAAAGTGATCGGAAGACAGGGCCGGATAGCCAAAGCGATCCGTACCGTGGTAAAAGCCGCTTCTTCAAAGAGCAGCAAAAAAGTAATTGTGGATATTCTGCAATAAAGTTTGGACAGGAGCTGTGGAAACATGGCTCCTTCTTTCACGTAGGAGTTGTATATGGAAGATTTACTGAAGGTTGGAGTGATCACGACTACTCACGGTGTGAGAGGTGAAGTGAAAGTATTCCCTACGACAGACGATCCGGAACGATTTCTGGAGCTTGAATATGTGCTCCTGGATACCGGGAAGGAGCACAGAAGGCTGGATATCAGCCATGTGAAGTTTTTTAAAAATCTTGTGATACTGAAATTTGACGGTGTGGATAACATCAATGACATAGAGAAATATAAAGGCTGCGACCTCTGGATCCCCAGAGAAGAAGGACAGCCGCTGGGCGAAAATGAATATTACGTGGCGGACCTTCTGGGAATGGACGTGGTGCTGGAAGACGGCGCCCATTTCGGCGTCCTGAGGAATGTAATGGAAACGGGAGCCAACGACGTGTATATCATTGATTCTGATGAGAACGGTGAAGTCCTTCTTCCCGCGATCCATGAGTGTATCAGAAAAGTGGATACCGAAAAGAACACCATGACCGTACATCTGATGAAAGGGCTGATATAAATGAATTTTCATGTTCTGACGCTTTTTCCGGAGATGATCGAACAGGGAATGAATACCAGCATTATCGGCCGCGCCATTGCCGGGGGATATCTTACGGTGCAGGCTGTGAATATCCGGGATTTTGCTTTTAACAAACACCAGAAAGTAGACGATTATCCATACGGCGGCGGAGCGGGGATGCTGATGCAGGCGGAACCTGTATATCTTGCCTATGAGTCGGTTGAGAAGAAAATCGGAAAAAAGCCCAGGGTGATATATCTTACCCCCCAGGGCAGAGTGTTCCATCAGGAGATGGCGCGGGAATTTGCCCGGGAGGAAGATCTTGTTTTTCTCTGCGGCCATTACGAGGGCATCGACGAGCGTGTTCTGGAAGAAATCGTGACGGATTACGTTTCCATCGGCGATTATGTGCTCACAGGCGGCGAACTGCCGGCCATGGTGATGATGGATTCCATTTCCAGAATGGTTCCCGGAGTGCTGAGCAATCAGGAATCCGGCGAGACGGAATCTTTTTCCGGCGGTCTTCTGGAATATCCTCAGTACAGCAGGCCGGAAGAGTGGCATGGGCGAAAAGTACCCCCGGTGCTTCTTTCCGGCCATCATGCAAACATCGACGCATGGAGACGGGAACAGTCTCTTATGCGCACCGCGAAATACAGGCCGGATCTTCTGAAAACCGCGGATATCACCAATAAAGAGTGGAACCTGATCCGGCAGTGGAGAAAAGAATGGAAGGCAGAGACAAATAAGGAGTAGATTATGAAAACATCAGATTTTTATTACGATCTTCCCAAAGAGCTGATCGCCCAGGATCCGCTTGAGGACAGAAGCTCTTCCAGGCTCCTTCATCTTTCCATGAAGGACGGAAGCATTGAGCACAGACATTTTACGGACATCCTGGAATATCTCCATGAGGGAGACTGCCTTGTGATCAACGATACCCGCGTGATCCCGGCGCGGCTTTACGGACATAAGGAGGAGACGGGCGCCCTTATTGAGATCCTGCTTCTGAAACGGAAAGAGAACGATACCTGGGAGTGCCTGGTGAAGCCGGGGAAGAAAGCGAGACCAGGAGCCCGGATCACTTTTGGAGACGGGATCCTGAAGGGAGAGATCCTGGATATTATAGATGAAGGCAACCGCCTGATCCGGTTTGAGTATGACGGTATTTTTGAAGAAATCCTGGATCAGCTTGGAGAAATGCCTCTTCCTCCGTATATTACCCATAAACTGAAGGATAAAAACCGGTACCAGACTGTTTACGCGAAGAACGACGGGTCTGCGGCGGCGCCTACCGCCGGCCTTCATTTCACGGAAGAACTCCTGAAAAAGGTGGGAGAGAAAGGCGTGAAGATCGCCCATGTGACCCTCCATGTGGGACTTGGAACTTTCCGGCCGGTAAAGGTGGACGACGTGGAACAGCATCATATGCATTCAGAATTCTACGTCGTTGAGGAGGATCAGGCAAAACTGATCAATGATACAAAAAAACAGGGAGGCAGGGTGATCTCCGTGGGAACGACCAGCTGCCGCACTCTGGAATCCGCCACAGGCGACGACGGGATCCTCCGAACAGGGAGTGGATGGACGGATATCTTTATCTATCCCGGGTACCGGTTTAAGATGATCGACGGACTGATTACCAATTTCCATCTTCCTGAGTCCACGCTTCTGATGCTTGTTTCCGCTCTTGCGGGAAAGGACAGGATCATGGCGGCTTATGAGGAGGCTGTGAAGCAGAGATACAGATTTTTCTCTTTTGGCGACGCCATGCTCATTGATTAAGGACTACCCTTTTTCTTTATTATTTGCTATAATAGGCAGTAAAAGAAAAAGGGTATTTTTTTATCAAGAAAGCATAAAGGAGAAGAATATATGGATACACCAACGATCGCAGCTTATTACAGAGAATCAGACCCTATGAAAAGGAAACAGCTTCTGGATCAGTCCATAGCTGCAGGCGAAGAACCTGAGGAGAATCAGATCCGTCAGGAACTCTGGGAGGCGCGTTATCACGAAAAAGGAGAGAATGGAACGCTTGCCGACGGTTTTCTGAAGCTGTGGATGGCTATGGAATTTAATAAAAATTCAGGCAACCGCTGGTTCACCGGCTCCAGAGGAGCCAGAAAGGAGATCGGCCGGGAACTTGCCGCGGTGAAATTCCACGAGATCCGGGGAAAAAGTGATCTTCATGAGCAGCTTCTTTACAG
>DWXL01000196.1 GCA_019119235.1 Candidatus Blautia excrementigallinarum
GGAGATCCCTTCAAAGATACGGCGGGACCTTCCATCAATACACAGATCACAGTTGTTTCCCTGGTATCCTCTCTGATGTCCTCGATTTTCGTGGCGTTTTCTTTCTTTGGATGATACCTGTCAGTTTCAGCCGGCATCTTCGGATGCCGGCCTGTTTCGTATTGACCTTCTTTTTTCTCTCTGTTATACTCTACACCAGAGACTGTTTTAGCAGTATATTTCAGAAAACGGGAGGTTAGTGATGAACGAAAAAAATCAGATCACAGAAGGCGTGATCTGGAAACAGCTGCTTCTTTTTTTCTTTCCTGTTGTTGCAGGAACATTCCTTCAGCAGATATATAACGCGGCCGACACGATTGTTGTCGGTCGTTTTGTGGGTAAAGAGGCTCTGGCGGCGGTAGGCGGATCGGTGAATCAGATCGTGAATCTTATCGTGGAGGTGTTTGTAGGCCTCACGTCCGGAGCGTCCGTGATCGTCTCCCAGTTTTACGGCGCCAGGGACAAAAAGAATCTGGAGAAGACCATTCATACAGTATATGCCCTGGCTGTGGCGGCGGGGATCGTCATCGGGATCCTGGGCCTTCTTTTATCCGGAACCATACTTGAATGTATGAATACGCCCGGAGAACTGATGAAAGACTCTCTGACTTATCTGCATATCTATTTCATTGGTATCGTATTCAATCTTGTATATAATATGGGCGCGTCTGCTCTGAGGGCCATGGGGGATTCCCGGCGGCCTCTTTATGTTCTCGCGGTGGCCTGTTCGCTGAACATTGTCCTGGACCTTCTTCTGGTGGTGGTGTTCAAGATGGGCGTTGCGGGGGCTGCCACGGCAACGATCTTCTGTCAGGGGATCAGCGCCTGTATTGTCACCTGGATGCTGATGTCCAAAGAGAAAATGTGCAGCCTCAGGCTGAAGAAAATCCGTTTTTATATGAATTCTCTTCGTTCGGTGGTGCGTATCGGTATTCCGGCGGGATTTGAAGCCGCCATGTACTGTGTGGCCAATATCGTGATCCAAGTGTTTGTCAACCGCCTGGGAACAGATTATGTGGCTGCCTGGGGAACTTTTGGCAAGATCGATGCCGCGTTCTGGATGATCGTCAACGCATTCGGGATTTCCATCACCACTTTTGTGGGACAGAATTACGGCGCCGGCCAGATCAGGAGAATGAGGAGAAGTGTAAAGGACTGCCTGATCATGTGTTATGTGTCCGCTGTCTCCATGAGTATTCTTCTGATGACATTTGCGGAACCTCTGTACCGTCTCTTTACCACTGACGGGAATGTTGTCTCCATCGGGGTATATATGATGCGTTTCCTGATGCCCTCCTATTTCCTGTATGTGGTGATCGGGATTCTTTCCGGAGCGCTCAGGGGCGCCGGGAGAGTGCTGGTTCCGGTCCTTCTCACCTGCGGCGGCGTATGCGTTTTGAGGATCACATGGATGTTTGTTCTGCTGCCGTCGCACCCGGGAATTGAGACGATCATGCTCAGTTATCCGGCATCCTGGAGCATTACGGCGGTACTTTTTATCATATATTATGTGAAGCGGTTTCCGAAACCCGGAAGCCGTTCGATCCTTCCCTGACGCTTCTGAAGAATGGAGCCGGCGGTTTGAGACAGAAAAAGGAGAGCAGATTTCATGAACAATATTTTAAATATGGAACACATCAGCAAAATTTATGGCGACAAGGTGATCTTTGACGATATTACCTGCGGGATCCATCAGGGCGACAAGATCGGTATCATCGGTATTAACGGAACGGGAAAAACCACTTTTCTCAGGATACTTGCAGGACTGGAGGCGCCGGACGGCGGACAGGTGATCCTCCAGAACGGCCTGCGGCTGTCTTTCCTTTGCCAGCATCCGGAATTTCCGGAGGGCGAGACTGTCCTGTCTTATGTTGCCGGTCAGAAAAGAGAGGAGGACTGGACTCCGGAGACAGACGCCCGCATGGTGCTGAACAGGCTGGGGATTGCGGATCATGAGGAGAAGATCGATCATCTTTCCGGAGGCCAGAAGAAAAGGGTGGCGCTGGCGGCGGTTCTGGTAAACCCTGCGGATGTGCTGATCCTGGACGAGCCCACCAACCATCTGGACAATGAGATGGCCGCATGGCTGGAGGAATACCTGAACGCTTATAAAGGGGCGGTGATCATGGTGACGCACGACAGATATTTTCTTGACCGTGTCACCAATAAGATCCTGGAGATCAGCCACGGGAAAATATATATGTATGAGGCGAAGTATTCCCGTTTCCTGGAACTGAAAGCGGAAAGAGAGGAAATGGAGGCTGCCTCCTGGAGAAAACGGAACAGTATCCTGAGGATGGAGATGGAGTGGGCGAAAAGGGGATGCCGCGCCAGAAGCACGAAACAGAGAGCCCGCCTGGAACGTCTGGAAACGCTGAAGAACGCAGCGGGACCGGCGGAGGATCAGAAAGTGGAGATTGATTCTGTGGAGACCAGGATGGGAAAGAAAACCATAGAGCTTCACCACATCTTTAAAAGCTTCGGAGAGAAAGTATGTAT
Source organism: Candidatus Blautia excrementigallinarum (assembly GCA_019119235.1). Taxonomy (GTDB): domain Bacteria; phylum Bacillota; class Clostridia; order Lachnospirales; family Lachnospiraceae; genus Blautia_A; species Blautia_A excrementigallinarum. The sequence goes on from DWXL01000196.1 coordinate 2,539, forward strand.
CCGTGATTTTGATTATATTGTGCTTAAAAATCAGCGGCTGGGGATCATCGGTCCCAACGGATGCGGCAAATCCACTCTTCTGAAGATCATTGCCGGGATCACGGAGCCGGACAGCGGTTCTGTGGAACTGGGAGAGACGATAAAGATCGGTTATTTTTCCCAGGAGCCGGAGGAGATGAACACCAGCCAGAGAGTGATCGATTACATAAAAGATGTGGCGGAATATATTCCTACAAAAGACGGACTGATCAGCGCGTCGAAACTTCTGGAACAGTTTCTTTTCGATTCTTCCATGCAGTATTCTCCCATAGAAAAGCTTTCCGGAGGCGAAAAGAAACGGCTTTATCTTTTGAAAGTCCTTGCCGCGGCGCCCAATGTGCTGCTTCTGGACGAGATCACAAACGATATCGATATCCCTACGCTGACGATCCTTGAAGATTATCTGGATTCTTTTGCCGGAATCGTTATTGCGGTATCTCATGACAGATATTTTCTGGATAATCTTGCGGACCGTATTTTTGCCTTCGAGGGAGACGGAAGGCTGGTTCAGTATGAAGGCGGTTACACCGATTATCTGGCGGCGCGGGAACGGAAAAATACGGAAGAAAACATTTCCCTGTCCGGAGAAATGAAGAAATCTGCTCCGGCGGAGGAACTTAAGGAAAAAGACTCCGTAAAAACCTGGAAACAGAACCGTCCCCAGAAGCTGAAATTCAGTTTCAAAGAACAGAGAGAATATGAAACCATAGATGATGATATTGCGAAGCTGGAACAGAAGCTGGCGGATCTGGACAGCGAGATCCTGGCGAATGCCACAAATTCCGGGCGCCTGAATGAGCTTACCGGAGAACGGGAGGAAACCCAGGCTCTTCTGGATGAAAAGACGGAGAGATGGGTCTATCTCACTGAGCTGGCGGAAAAGATAGAGGCGCATAAGCAGAGCTGACAAAAAATGTTTTTCATCGCTTCGCACAGACGAGGAGGATCCATATGAAAAAAAGTCCCATGACGACGCTGTGCTATATTGAAAAAGATGATTCTTATCTGATGCTGCACAGGGTTTCGAAGAAAAATGACGTAAACAAAGACAAATGGATCGGGGTTGGAGGACATTTTGAAGAAGGGGAAAGCCCCGATGAGTGTCTGATGCGGGAGGTATACGAGGAAACCGGTCTTACCCTTACTTCCCATCGCTTCCGGGGGATCGTCACCTTCAGCCAGGAAGGATACGGAACAGAGTATATGTGCCTGTATACGGCCGACGGATTTGAGGGAGAGATGAAACCCTGCAGCGAGGGCGTCCTGGAGTGGGTAAAAAAAGAGGATATCCTGAAACTGAATCTCTGGAAAGGGGATCTGATCTTTCTGAAACTACTGAAAGAGGACGCGCCGTTCTTCTCCCTTAAGCTGGTATATGAAGGGGACGAGCTGACAGAGGCGGTGCTTGACGGAAAAACCATAATTTAGTATGATAAACTGTATTGATACAGAAAGAATGTAATATTTAAACAGGAGGCATATTATGGCAGACGTAATCAGAGTGGTCGTGGATGCCATGGGCGGCGATAATGCGCCGCAGGAACCGGTGAAGGCTGCGGTGGAAGCGGTAAAGGAACGGGAGGATATCCATGTGATCCTCACAGGTATCGGCGACGTAATAGAAAAGGAACTGGCGAAATATCCGGATCGTCCCGAGGACAGGATTCGGGTGGTCCATACGTCGGAAGTAATCGAGACGGCAGAACCGCCGGTATTTGCAATCCGTAAAAAAAAGGACTCCTCTATTGTAGTCGGACTGAATATGGTCAGAAAAAATGAGGCGGACGCTTTTGTTTCCTCCGGAAGCACAGGCGCAGTACTGGTAGGAGGCCAGGTGCTTGTGGGAAGGGCGAAAGGCGTGGAACGTCCTCCGCTGGCTCCTCTTATTCCTACCATGGACGGCGTCAGCCTTCTGATCGACTGCGGCGCCAACGTGGACGCCAGACCGTCCCATCTGGTACAGTTCGCCAAGATGGGTTCCATCTATATGGAGGAGGTCGTGGGCGTTAAGAATCCAAGAGTTGCCATTGTAAATAACGGTGCGGAGGAAGAAAAAGGCAACGCCCTTGTAAAGGAAACTTTCCCCCTTCTCAAAGAAACAGAAGGGATTAATTTCATCGGAAGCATTGAAGCAAGAGAGATTCCCAACGGGTACGC
>DWXL01000025.1 GCA_019119235.1 Candidatus Blautia excrementigallinarum
TTATTATTATTATTTTAAAAGGATTGAGTATCATGGAAACATCATCAAACAAGATCACGGCTTTTCTGGTGTCTCTCATGGTTTCCTGCGTATTTGCCGCCTGCTGCCTGAAAATCCCGTCAGTCTCCGGGGCCGTCAGTTCTGTTGGAAACCTGAATCTTATCACTTATGCTCTCACAGTCATTCTGTTCTGCCTGTCCTATCTTCTGTGTCTCCTTATTTTGAACAGAACACTGAAAAAACCGGTATTTGACAGACCCCGGATAGCTTTTGCCCTGTGTGTTGTCCTTATGGCTGCAACTGTTGTCTTCCTTGCCGCCATGTTCATTCTGGAGACAAATATTTATGGAGCCGTAGCGGGCCGGTATATCTGGCACGTCATTCCGCTCTGGCTGACAGGCGCCGCACTTCTCCTGGGAATATTATTCTTTTTTCTCCTTGTCCGGAAAACCAACGTAAAAATCCGGGACCGGGCGCTGTATCCCCTCTATGCGCTGCTCACGCTGCTTACGGGATATAATTTTTATACACCTGCGGTTTTTCTGCGGAACGAAGCTGACCGGCTTCATATGGACGCCTATTTTAATTCTGTATATAATGTACTGCACGGAAGTGCGTATACTGAAAATACTACCAGTATTTACGGACACTATGCCATATTTTACAAGCTGCCCATGAAGCTCCTCGGGGGCGATCTCGTTGATTTTATCCTGCTGACCGCGTTGATCGGCGGACTGTGTTTTCTGGCATTTTTTCTTACGCTGCATTTTATAGTCAGAGATAATCTGCTGCGGATCATGGGCGCAGTTGCGATGACATTCCCGGTTCTTTCCATGAGAAGCGGCATATACTGGCAGCTCTGGCCTCACAGGATCCTTTTTATGAGTCTGATGCTCTGTTTTGCCGCATTCTGCGTCCGTTTCCGGAAGCTGAACGCGGTCACCTGTATTCTGGGATACCTTCTTTCTCTGGCGGGAATACTCTGGAATACAGAAAGCGGCCTTTTCTGCGCCGTTTCCTGGGCAGGGTTCTGGATACTCCGCCTTCTCTGTAAAAAACAGAAGAACATTTTGACTGCCATTACCGGTATCCTTGTGCAGGCCGCAGGTATTGCGGCCGCTTTCCTGGGCGCATACGGCATTGTGGAAATATATAATATCACTCACGGCGGGAAAGCCGAAGGGATTCAGGAATTTCTTTTCCCTCTTCTCCAGTCTTCCTATATGGATGATCTGTTAAGAGTGGATCTTCCGGAATTTCCAGCCGCATATATGGTAATACTGGCGCTCTTCTTTCTGTCCGTCGGATGGGGGATCTCCCATATGAACTGCTTCAGAAAAATCCGGGACATTGACAGCGTTCAGGTACTTATCCCCTGTTTCGCATTTATGACTGCAGTACTTTCTCTTGGACAGATCACATATTTTATTAACCGGGCGGCTTACCATAATCTTGAAATATGTCACCTCCCGGCTATGCTCCTTCTGTGCATGCTTGCAGAAAAGGGAATGGATACTTTCCGCACATTCAGCCCCGGCCGGCTGAAACAGTTTTCCGGCTGCCGTATATTTTACGGCACTTTCACCGCCGCAGCACTTGCGGTTCTTCTCGCAGTCTGTACCGGAAATCTGATCCAGTACGGACAGAACACCTTGCTTCGCGAGGAGCTTCATGACCGGCAGGATATCACTGACTTTGCCGCGCATATAGCGGCAAACATTCCGGAAAATACTTACGCCTTCGGTATCGGCGTACCGGAAATATATGCCATACTCCGCTGGGACACCCGGTGTTATACCCTGGACTTCGCAGATCTTTCCCTCCGCCCCGAAGCCGGAGACCATGTAATGGATGATATCAGGGCGAAGGATCTGCCCGCTTTTCTTGCGGGGGAAGGCACCATGGAAAGACTTGCCAAATACAGTTCATCCGAAAAATATCTCTGGATCACAGAAAATTATGAAGTATCAGAGACCTTCGAGTTTAAAGGAGCCGTCCTCCGGTATTTCACAAAGAAAACGGATTCTCATATACAGCAAGATCTCCCAGCTCCTCATTAATCCTGAGGAGCTGGTTGTATTTTGCATTTCTTTCTGATCTGCACGGCGCGCCGGCTTTGATCTGCCCTGCCCCCGTTGCGACTGCCAGATCTGCGATAAATGAATCTTCTGTCTCTCCGGATCTGTGAGAGATCACCGCTCTGTATCCTGCTTTCTGAGCCATTTCAACTGCGTCCATCGCCTCGCTCAGAGTTCCGATCTGATTTACTTTCACCAGAATAGCATTCGCCGCATGAAGTCTGATGCCACAGCTCAGCCGCCTTATATTTGTCACAAAAAGATCATCTCCCACAAGCTGGATACGTCCGCCAAGATGTTCTGTCATCGTTTTCCAACCTTCCCAGTCATCCTCTTCCAGTCCGTCTTCAATAGAGACGATAGGATATTCTTCAATAAGACTTTCATAGTAATCTATCATTTCTTTATAATCACGATAAATCTCTTCGCCTTTCATCCGGCTTTCTCCCGGAAAATAATAGACGCCCCGCTCACTGTCATAAAGTTCGCTGGCGGCCGCGTCCACAGCGATAACCACATCTGCTCCGGGTTCATAACCGGCAGTCCTTATCGCCTGAACAATCAGATCAAGCACATCTTTAGAATCAGCCAGATCCGGCGCGAACCCGCCTTCATCTCCCACTGCTGTGGATAAATTTCTCTCTTTCAGGATTCTTTTCAGATGCTGGTATATCTCTGCACAGGCACGGATCCCTTCAGAAAAACAACATACGCCTGCCGGCATGATCATAAACTCCTGAAGGTCAACTGTATTATCCGCATGGCGTCCCCCGTTGAGAATGTTCATCATGGGAACCGGAAGCCTGCCTGTATGGCACCCTCCAAGATACTGATAAAGCGGAATCCGGAGCGCCATTGCCGCCGCTTTTGCAACTGCCATGGATACGCCCAGAATAGCGTTAGCGCCGATATTGCTTTTATTTTCCGTACCGTCCGCCTGAAGCAAAAGACGATCTATCAGTCGCTGATTCAATGCATTTTCGCCTAATACCGCCTCTGCCAGCCTGGTATTCACATTTACCACTGCATTTTCCACACCGGAGCCGAGATATCTCGTTTCATCACCGTCACGAAGCTCGACCGCCTCAAATTTACCTGTAGATGCTCCGGACGGAACCATCGCGCGGGCCGTATAACCGTCTATTCCCACAACTCCTTCTCCTACTGTAACCTCTGCTTCAACTGCAGGATTTCCCCTGGAGTCCAGAATTTGTCTTGCGTGGATCCTTCGTACAGGAAGATATCTTAACATGAACTTACCTCCTAATCTTGATACAGCTAGCTTTTCCTGTAAGTAGGTTTTCTATTCCTTATATAATTATCTGTTATTTTTTAAATTGTTTAAGTTTTAACAGTATAATTTATTAATATTATTATTTTTTTCAGTTTATGTATTGACATAATTCGAATTATCTGTTATAGTTTACTCATAAAACAACAGGGAATAGAAAATCATAAAGGAGAGTGAGACCACCGAAAACGTAAGTGATTCTTTATAATCTGAGCAAAGGAGGTACAGACCACCCAAAACTTAACAGAAGTACCCATATATTGAAAGAAAGGAAGGTACGGACCACCGAGAACGTAAGATTTTAAAACCCGAAATGTTTTATAAAAAGACAACAGGAGGTAACTTCCATTGGACAATGAGCAGTAAAGAGAGCCAGCAGAAATCAGATCTGATGGCTCTTTTCTATTTCATATGCGAGAGTTTTATTCTCTCCTGTCTTTTCCGTTCATAATTATTTCCCCGGAAGAATATACTAAACTGAATATCTGCCCGGAGCGTATCATGTTCCATCCTGAAAATAAATTCCCCAAAAGGTTCTCCTCTCTGATCCGGCCG
>DWXL01000197.1 GCA_019119235.1 Candidatus Blautia excrementigallinarum
GCGGTTTGCCGAGATAATGCTGTTTCAGGGCTTCCAGCGCGTCTTTTTTTGATTTACTGAACGGGATCACAAAATCCGGTCGGTAAACACCTTCAAACTGTTCCGGCATGACCATAGGTCCGGAACAGTACGGGCACACAGCCGCTCCGGCTGTTTTTTCCGTGATCAGCTGAGCTCCGCAGGAAGGACAGTTCCACACCGCCATGTTCTCTTCCTCGCCGGACACTCCGGGATCAAACCCCTCCCAGTGTTCTTTTGTATCTTCCTTTTCCAGAGGATCTGCCGTCTGCACAAGTTCCTCCAGTTCTTCCACTGTATAAGAACTTCCGCAGTATTCGCAGGTCATCTTCTGCGTACTGCTGTCAAACTTCAGACCTGCTGAACAGTTCGGACATTTATAATTCAGAACTTCCATTCCTCAGCTCCCTCTTTTACGGTCTGGGTTTCCCGCACTCCGAACAGAATTTTCCGGTATTGACGGTACCGCAGGCACAGGTCCAGGACTCTTTCCCCGCCGGCCGGGCAGCTCCGGTCTGTCCCATTGCATACAGATTCTGAAGATTCATCCCGCCTGCTCCGGCCGCCATATTCATCCCTGCAAAAGCCATTGCAGCTCCAGCGTTCTGGTTGGCGGCCGCCGCCTGCATGGCCGCCGCCTGTGCTCCCGCGATCTGCGCCGCCGCCATGGCCGGATTCCGGAATACGGCGTTTTTCTGCAGTTCCTTAAGCATCGCCTCGTCTTCGCTGGAAGCTTTGATGCTGGAGACGCCGAAAGACACTATGCGGATGCCCCTGAGATTCTCCCACTTCTCCGACAGCGTCTCATTAAGGGCCTGCGAAAGTTCCGCTGTATGTCCCGGAAGGGCGCTGTAGCGGATACCCTGCTCCGATATACGGGCAAAAGCCGGCTGAAGAGCTGTCATAACCTCACTTTTCAGCTGACCGTCAAGTTCTTCTCTTGTAAAACAATCTTCCACATTTCCGCATACATTTGTGTAGAAAAGAACCGGATTGGTGATCCGGTAACTGTATTCACCAAAACATTTTACGGAAATATCCATGTCAAGGCCGATATTGGCGTCCACCACCCGGAAAGGAACCGGCCCGGGAGTGCCATACTTATTTCCCGTAATTTCCTTTATGTTTACAAAATAGACTCTCTGGTCCTGGGGCGTCTCTCCCCCGAACCCGAATCTCCTTCCGATCTCCTGGAATACCGCTTCGATATTATCTTCCAGATCTCCGCAGAACAGAGAGGGTTCCGCCCCGGAATCATAAGTATATTCTCCCGGTTCCGCACAGAAATCCACAACTTTTCCCTGTTCCACGATCAGCATGCACTGTCCGTCGCTGACCGCGATCACAGACCCGCTGCTGATCACATTATCTGACCCGCGCCTGTTGGACGAACGCCCGGAAATTTTTTTCTGAGCCCTGGTAACAAGAACGTCACCCGGCATAGAGTCACAGTAAAAATATTCTTTCCACTGGTCGGCAAGTGCTCCACCCGCCGCGCCTGCTGCTGCTTTGATCAGTCCCATATCTGACCTCCCTTTTCTGAATGTTAATGGTTTTTATTCCATGTCCTCAGTCCTCACTGCCTGTCTCCAGCTTATGGATGAACAGACCGCTGCGCAGCTTCGGTTCAAACCATGTGGATTTCGGCGGCATCAGTTTTCCCTCGTCTGCGATCCGCATCAGATCCTCCATGGACGTGGGGAACATGGCGAAAGCCACCCCGCCGGTCTCGTCCGCCATGGCCTGAAGTTCCGTCAGCTTATGGCTTCCGCCTACAAAACGGATTCTTTTATCTGTCCTCGGATCCCCAATACCCAGGATCGGAGAAAGAACTTTGTTCTGCAGAACGGACACGTCAAGCTGTCCTACGATGTCCTCGTTCTTATAAACATCCTCCCACGCTTTCAGATGATACCAGTTTCCGCCCACATACATGCCTATGCAGTGTTTTTCCACCGGTTTGCAGGGAAATCCCGGCATCAGCATCAGCTCGAAATTAAATTTCAGGCTGGCGACAAAAGCTCTCTCCTCAAGACCGTTAAGGTCTTTCACCACACGATTATAGGCAAGGATGGTAAGTTCGTCATAAGGAAAAACGACAGAGAGAAAATAATTGAACTCTTCTTTCCCGGTATAGTCCGGATGCTCCTGTCTTCTCTTAAGCCCCACCTTCACCGCGGAAGCCGCCCTGTGATGTCCGTCAGCAATGTACAGAGCCGGAATGCCGCCGAACTCTTCCCGGATCGTCCTGATTTCTGATCCGCCGTCAATCACCCATACCCTATGCGTGATCTCATCGTCCGCGGTAAAATCATAGACCGGCGCATGGTTTTCTTTCCAACCGGAGATCAGATCCAGGAGTGTCTGCGTATATCTGCAGGCAAGAAAGATCGGGCCTGTGTTTGCATCGCATACATCCACATGGCGGATCCTGTCCTGTTCCTTGTCCTCTCTCGTCAGCTCGTGTTTTTTGACCACGCCGCTGATATAATCGTCAATAGAGCTGCATCCCACGATGCCCGTCTGTGTCTTCCCCTTCCTTGTCAGCTCGTAAATATAATAGCAGGGCTTTTCATCCTGGACCAGAATCCCCTTTTTTTCCATGTTCTGAAGATTTTCTCTTGCCTTTTCGTATACGCTGCTGTCATAAAGATCTGTATCCGCGGGAAGATCCATCTCCGCCCGATCCACATGAAGAAAAGAATCCGGATTCTTCTCTCCTATGATCCGCGCCTCTTCGCGGGATACCACGTCATATGGCAGCGCAGCCACTCTCTCCGCTTTGTCTGCGGCGGGCCTGAGAGCGCAAAATGCCTGAAAAACAGCCATGATTCCTGTTTCCTCCTCATATATTTTCATAAGATAGCATCGGTGTACAAGGGGCAATACGCTCCAAACCGTGTAATTTCAGTGATTTACTGTGTTATCCTCAATCGGCGTACGTCCAGTACGCCTCAATCGTCTGCCTTGTAAATCACTGAAATTCCTACGGTTGGAGTCTACGAGTCGAAAAGGTGATGATTTCTGCCCCCTTTCAGGCACTTGATCGACGCGTACAGGACGTACGCGGAGTGAAAGTAACGCAAAAGGGGCAGAAATCAGCCCTTTATCGACCGTATTGTCCCCTTGTACACCGATGCTAACATTTTTCAAAAAAATACGTGATTATTTTAGCACAGGTTACGTCTTATTTCAACGCAGGGAAATTTTAATTTCCCCTATAAATTCTGTAAAAAATAAACCGTAAAAATAAAATTTTTATGTGCTAAATTTTTTTTGAAAAACCTAAAAGTTTTTGTATTTTTCTATTGCAAAATCCCTGTTTTATGGTATGATAAAAGTATAAAAATATAAGGAGGGTCTTTTTATGACAGATGGATTAAAGTGGACCGTCAACGAAGTTCCCAAATCCGACGATACCTATCTTGAATTAATGTCAGAAGCGAACGTTCAGAAAGCCAACGAGTTTCATAAGAGTTTCCCCCAGTACACGGTAACTCCTCTGCAGAAGCTTTCCGCCCTGGCGTCGTTTCTGGGAGTAAAAAATATTTACTGCAAGGACGAATCCTACCGCTTCGGTCTCAACGCATTTAAGGTTCTGGGCGGTTCCTACGCCATGGGACGCTACATAGCCAAAGAACTGGGAAGAGATATCAGCGAGCTGCCGTATAATGTACTCTCCTCTGATAAACTGAGAGAAGAATTCGGCCAGGCCACTTTCTTTACCGCAACCGACGGCAACCACGGAAGAGGCGTTGCCTGGGCGGCGAAACGTCTCGGCCAGAAAGCTGTCGTAAGAATGCCCAAAGGCACCACGAAGACAAGATTTGACAACATCGCCAAAGAAGGCGCCGTCGTCACCATCGAAGAAGTCAACTATGACGACTGTGTAAGAATGGCCGCCGCTGAAGCCGCGCAGACCGAGCATGGCATTATCGTACAGGATACCGCCTGGGAAGGCTATGAGGAGATTCCCTCCTGGATCATGCAGGGATACGGCACAATGGTTATGGAGGCTGACCGCCAGCTGAAGGAAGACGGCGTGGAACGCCCCACCCACGTATTCGTTCAGGCGGGAGTCGGTTCCCTGGCCGGTGCTGTCGTGGGATATTTCGCGAATAAATATAAGGACAATCCCCCTGTGATGGTTGTCTGCGAAGCTTCCGCCGCCGACTGCCTCTACCGCTCCGCCGTGGAGAAGACAGGCAAGCTGGTAAATGTAGCGGGGGATCTTAACACGATCATGGCGGGTCTGGCCTGCGGCGAAGGCAATACCATCGGATGGGATATCTTAAGGAATCATGTGACGGTATTCGCGTCCTGCCCAGACTGGATGAGCGCCAAGGCGACCAGGATCTACGCCAATCCTCTGGACGGCGATCCCCATATTGTATCCGGCGAATCCGGATCCGTTCCTCTCGGCCTTGTATACACCGCTCTTCACGACGCGGACGCTTCAGACCTTAAGGAAGCCCTGAAACTTGACGAGAATTCCAGCGTTCTGGTGATCTCCACCGAGGGCGACACCGATCCGGTGCGCTACCGCGAGATCGTATGGGACGGACTGTACGGAACAGATAAATCACTGAGCAGATAATTCAGAACAGGAGGAAAACACAATGGATTATGCAAAGATCAACCAGGCTGCTGAGAACTACAAAGACGACATGACAAGATTTTTGAGAGCCATCGTCAGAAATCCCGGCGAGAGCTGCGATGAGAAAGCCCATGTGGAGACCATCGCCGCTGAGATGAAAAGACTGGATTTTGACGAAGTAACCATTGACCCCCAGGGAAATGTTATGGGATTTATGGGAACCGGAGATAAGATCATCGCCTATGACGCGCATATCGACACCGTAGGCATCGGCAACATCGACAACTGGAACTTCGATCCCTATGAAGGATATGAAACTGACGAAGAGATCGGCGGACGCGGTGTGTCCGACCAGTGCGGCGG
>DWXL01000198.1 GCA_019119235.1 Candidatus Blautia excrementigallinarum
GGAGCGCGACTCTGCTCCGGAAAGTCAGATAAAATGATCGTTCTGATTTGCGGAGAGAACGATAAACCGGAGCAGCATCGCCTGCCATTTAATCATAACCTCAAAAGGCTCCGCTCATCCTGCTGCGGATACAGGCGGCGGTCTGTATAATTCATACGAACAGGCGAATCCCATAAAAAATGCCTGCTTCCAGAAAAGCAGACAACACACCGGAGACGCAAAATCCCGGATCGGCTGTTGCACTTTACACGGAAGTTCAACCTCGCCATACAAAGCAGGTTTCCTGACTTCAGAATCAATGCTTTCTCTCCCCTTCTCATACATTCCAGACGATTCCTCTCTGCGCCGCAGATTCAGTTCTCATCTTTCGTACAATGGGACCTCGAGAGATCGCTCCTCTGTTACAGTGACCGGATCGTTCAGGACTCACACCTGATTCCCTCTTCTGTCCGCCCGGCAGGACGGCCAGCACTTCATATGTTCTATATGGAATTATACTGCCCTGATTATAGCATCAGGGCAGTATCCTGTCAATCTCAGTTTTGCGCTCCCAGACTGTCGATGATGGTAATAACAAGTCCGCGGATACTGTTCTCCGTCGTCCGGTAGGGCGCGATACGCAGGGTATAATATCTTCCGTTCATGGCGGTAACTTCCCGGTCAATAGGCACAAGGTTTTTCAGCACGTCCTTGGCGTCCTTGATGATATCCTCCTCAGGGAAGCTGTGGGCGAAGATCTGGAAGGAACGTCCCACATCCTGTTCCATGAGCTGGAACTCTCTTCCCACATATTCCGTAAACTTACGGATATTCAGGTTGCTGTCCACAAAAAGAATTCCGATCATGGTGGAGGAAAGGAAGTTGGAAAGGTCGTTGGTCAGCATGGTCAGTTCATCCAGCTTCTGCTGATATTCCGTATTTACCGTATACAGTTCCTCATTTACCGACTGCAGCTCCTCATTGGAGCTCTGCAGTTCCTCGTTGGCTGTCAGAAGTTCCTCGTTGGCCGCCTGCAGTTCCTCGTTCACTGTTTCCAGTTCGCCGATGGTGGATTTCAGGTCGTTCTGGGATTCATGAAGTTCCTGTTCCAGATCCGCGATCCTTCTCGCTGCGGTGGTGTCCACATCGTATTTTTCGGCCACGCCGTCCGCGGGAATTTCATTGTTTTCCACAAAAAGCACCGCGATCAGTCCGGTCTCCTCTTTGCCCCTTCCCGGCACCGGGCTTACCGTAAGATTGATATCTTTTCTGCCCTCCGGGCAGTCCACCGCGATCCCGGTATAGGTTACCGTTATATGCTCCGAGCGGCAGCGGTTCAGGGCCGTCGACGCCACAAGACTCAGATCGTCATTGATCATGCTGAAAAAGTTAAACGTGGCCTTGCCGGGAGCGATCGTCATGTAATCCATATAGTTTCCGAAGAAATGGATCACATTGTTCGCCTCGTTCACTACCACAGAGGCAGGAAGGAAGGATTCCATAAAATGTACATATGTACTTTCCATTGTATAATCTCCCGAATCTCTGTCCGAAATGCTTGCCGGTCTTGCAGAGACCGTAAGGACATTGGGGATATTATATGCCGGCGGCAGCAGCTCGTCCACCTTGCCCTCTCCTTTGTGGAGATATATTTTCTCCGCGCTGCACACCGGAGTAAAGACCCCGGAATACTCCCCGGCCGTCTCGCTCTTTCCCAGGAAAAGATAACCGCCATCCTTCAGGGCGGAATGGAAGATGGCGAACAGAGATCTCTGGAGCACCGGCTGGAAATAGATCATCACATTCCTGCAGCTTATGAGATCCAGCTTGCCGAAAGGCGGATCCGAGAGCATATTGTGGGGAGCGAAAATAATCATCCGCCTGATTTCCTTGGAGATCATATACTGGTCGTTTTTCTTTGTAAAAAATTTCGCGAGGCGGTCCCCGGACACGTCATCCAGAATACTGTCTGTAAATACGCCCTTGCCCGCCTGCTCGATGGCTTTCGTATCCACGTCTGTGGCAAAGATCTTCACATCTCTCTGAACGTTCAGTTCGTCCATAACCTCCCGGAACAGGATAGCCAGAGAATAGGCTTCCTCGCCGGTGGAACAGCCCGCGCTCCACACGCGGATCGGCTCCTTCGGTCCCGCTTTCTTCACTATATTGTATACGGCGTTCTGCTTCAGGCTTTCAAAAAAGGCCGCGTCGCGGAAGAAATTCGTCACCCCGATCAGGATCTCTTTTACCAGGATACCGGCTTCTTCATCATCCGTTCCCAGGAACTTCACATACTCCGCCAGACTGGAATTATGCGTCACCACCATCCGGCGCTCGATCCTCCTGAGAACCGTAGTCCTTTTGTAATTTGTAAAATCAATGCCGCTGGCTTTTTTCAGGATCGCATAGATCCTGGGGAACGTCTCCTCATCGGTGAACATCTCATCCTGTTCCTCGCGGCGGATCAAAGTGGGATAATGGGAGAAATTCAGGATCTCATCCACAATCTCCTCAGGGGAAAGAATAAAATCCGCCAGTCCGGTATTGATGGCGCTGCGGGGCATACCGTCGAACTTGGCCGTCTCCGGTTTCTGCACGATAACCAGACCGCCCTGCTCTTTCACAGCCTTGACGCCGCCGGTCCCGTCAGATCCGGTCCCTGAGAGTACTACCGCGATAGCTCTCTCCTTCTGTTCCCTGGCAAGGGAGGTAAAGAACACGTCAATGGGGTGGTTCAACATCCTGTGGGCGTATTCTGTCAGTATCAGCCTGTCCCCCTGCAGAGTCATGTTTTTCTTGGGTGGAATCAGATATACCGTGTCCGGCAGGACTTCCATCTCGTTTTCCACCTGCAGCACAGTCATCTGCGTCCTCTTTCCGAGAATATCCGCCATCAGGCTTTTGTAGTCCGGAGAGAGATGCTGGATGACTACAAAGCTCAGCCCGCTGTTCTCCGGCATATGCTGAAAGAACTGCTGAAGCGCCTCAAGCCCTCCTGCGGAAGCACCGATCCCCACAATAAAAGGTTCCTTCATTTCTGTTTTATCCTCCGTTTTTTTCGTTAAATCCGTACCAGCCATTTCCGGCCTCCTCCTTTGCTCAGTTATCTATATTCTTTCCCAGATATCTTACCTCAAACTCCGCCGCCGGCATAGGCCGCGCATATCGGTATCCCTGCCCGTAATTACAACCGGAGTTCAGAAGAACCGTCTCCTGTCTGACTGTCTCCACACCTTCCGCCACACAGGTCATCCCAAAATTATGGCAGACCTGGACAATATTTTCCACCAGCATTCTTCCGATCTCGTTATCCGGCAGATCGTTGATCAGACTCCGGTCCAGTTTGATGGTATGGAACCGGATGTTGCTGAATATGGAAATATTGGCATAGCCGGAACCGAAGTCGTCCAGTTCGAACTGAATGCCGCATTCCTGGAAGTTATCCACAATACACGCAAGGGTGGCTTTCTCCATATCCCCCGCCGTCTCTGTGATCTCCAGTTCAATCTGCTCCGGCGGCACGTCCGGATACCGGCTCTGAAGCGCGAGCACAGAGGCGAATACTGTAGAGTTAAAAAGCGTATGCCTGGACATATTGACTGAAACCGTGATCGGCGGCAGCCCCATTCTGCGCCATACGCTCAGCTGTTTCAATACACTTTCCAGCATAAACAGATCCAGTTCTCTGATGGTACCGTCCTTTTCCATCGTCTCGATAAAGCGTACCGGCGGAATAACCGTCCCGTCCTCCGCCACGCCTCTCACGAGGGCTTCCGCTCCTATCAGGCTTCCGTCCCGCATGTCCACTTTGGGCTGGAAATAGGGCACAAACTTTTTGCTGGAAATCTCTTTTGCACTGAACTCGTCTGTTCCGTCCAGAAAATCGTTCCGTCCTTCGGACGCCTGTTTTACATTCTCGCAGTGCATGATCGCCTGAGCTTCACGGACAAGGTTCCGGGCAGAGAATACTCCGTCCGACCATACGTAGCCGATCCGCACCTGTTTGGGATAACGGCGCTGGAGCGCGGTCCTCAGACGGGCGCACCGGCCGTCAAACACTTCTCTTATCATATTCGGCGCAAGGACGACGAATTCCGCATCCCAGGTCCGGAAGATAAAAGTCTTCCCGAAAATATTCAGAAGCGTATCCGCTATGAACTGCAGAAATTTCCTTCCGTACTCGAAACCGAACGTGCTGTTGATCACCGAAAAGTTGGGTACGTCCACCGACAGGGCGCCCATGGTGCTGTAAGTATCCGAATTCAGGGAGTAGATCACATCCATGTAGGAATTCAGATTCGGCATCATAGTAAGGACATCCTGTCCCGCCGTCTGCGTTCTTCCGTTCATGGAGTTGAATCTCTTCTGTTCTCCCAGAATATAAGGTACCAGGGTACGGATCAGCGTCACGTCGCCGATATATTCCCCGGCGTTCTCCACACAGAGAAACCCCGTGATCCTCCCGCGTTCCCTGAGAGGATAGGCCAGGACATTCCAGTTGTCATCCTCTGTCCGGCGTCCCCAGAAAGGCGCGTTATTTTCCATATAGACCGGAACGCCCTTCTCCATACATCTGTACAGGAGGGGAACTTTCTCGATCTCAATGCCCGACATGGCATGCTGAATACTCTGTTTTCCCAGCTGCTTCCATTCGTGAAGCATGGTAACTGTGCGTCCGTCTTCCGACAGAGCCACGATATACGCCCGGACCGCGTGATAATACATTCCGATACAGGAGAGCGCGTTTCTTAAGGATTCCTCCAGCGACTTTGCCTTCAGCATATTGGTGGCGCAGTTAAAGGCGCTCCTCTGCTCTTCTTTGGTAAGGGCGCGGTCAGGATCATCCGCCTGCACGAAGATCTCCTGCCCGGAGTTTTCTTTCCGGAGTCCCGCCCAGGCCCAGTTCTCATCCTCACTTGGGAACATTACTGTATCGACGGCGGAATCCTTCCATATCTCGCAGAGATAACCCGCCCTCAGGCTCAGGATATCGTAATCCGCTTCCTTCGTCCGTTCCAGGACCGTACCCGCCACAAATCTGAAATCGCTGATCTCAGGTATATTCTCCATGGACGTCCTGATATATGCAAAAGCGTCCTCGATCCTTCTTTTGATCTCAAATCCGGAACCCGCCTCCGGAAAGAAAACGGTAATGGAATCCGCCGAGTCCTGTCCGGCAACACATCCTCCGCCAAGGGCGAAAGACAGCGCCGTTGCAATAAAACGGTACAATACCGGAAAAGGATCTTTTTCTCCGTTTCTGTTTCCCAGGATACATACCACAGACAACGCGCAGTCTCCTCCGCCGCCCTGACTGATCAGACATTCCGCCAGGGTTTTCACACTTTGCAGGGTATACAGACCGCTGTCGGACTGAAGTTCCAGTGCCTTTCCCGCAAGTTTTTCCCATTCATATTTCTGCTGCGCATCCGTACAGCAGACAAACATATATATATTCTTCTGTTCTGAATCCGCCACCAGATTGATCACCCAGCGTGACCAGCGGATATTGCCACCCTCGTCCACTCTCCTGCCGTCCCAGGACAGCCACCATCTTCCCTCCTGATAACATTTCAGCAGGTGAGAACGGTTGAACAGATCCCGAAAGTCCTGGACGTCGCCTTTCGCAAAAACCGTCGCGCTCCACTGTTCCACAAGATCCGAATATGTTTTACCCCAGGTCCAGGCCGTCTGGTCAATGCCTTTGTACCACAGTTCATTGATATAGTCTCTGGTGAGATTCACTTTGAGCCGCAGAAGGAGATGGTGTCTCAGGATTTCCGGCACAGGACGGACCGACATAGCCGCCCCGCCTATCCCCGGTATCCCCGGAAGTTTCCGCTGGATTCCCACCGCCTTGACAGGCGTTCTGTCTCTGTCGTATGTCATCCGGTAAGAGAGAGAGACCCAGCTGTAGCAGTCGTTGACGCGGTCTTTGATCATGAAATTCCCGCTGTCCCCTCTCTTGCCGCCCATAAGATCTTCCGCAAACTCTTTAAATTCCATCCTGGAATCCGGATGGACAAAACCGTTTTCGATAAAGGATTCCGGAAAACCCTCCACAACTGTCTCCGGACTGCAGCGCTGTTCGTCCACATTAAATGTATTGTAGGTTTTCTTCTCTATATCCACTTCCCACATAAGATGGGGAGTCTGTCCAAAAGCAACCCGCAGTCTCTCGTTGCTTTCCTCCAGCTCGCTCTCTGTCCGGATCAGATCCGTCACGTCTGTGGAGAGCTCCAGTACCACCGGATATTCGCTTCCGGGATAGGAGATCCTGGTCACTCTGGCCTGTCTCCAGATCCAGTTCCGCCCGTCTCCGGAGATCCGGTGGATATGTTCCGCCGTCTCTTTGTTCTCGGCAGTATCCCGTACCGTCTGCATGTACTCGGCTATATGATCCGGATGGATCCCGATATTCTCAAGGCTGCAGGGAAGGATAAGCAGATCCGGAGAAATCCCCAGCATACGGAAAAAACCGCCGCTTGCATAGATCACCCGGATCTCCGGCCCCGCTTCCAGAAGGGCGACGCCTCCGTTCAGATAACTGATCAGCGTGTTCATGGCAACTCCGTCCAATTTCCGCAGAGCGCTTCTGTCTTCCCGTTTCCTCACTTCTGTCTCGTCCGTAAGCAGGCAGCAGCTCCCCCTGCCGTCTTTCTTTGCCTCAAAAAGCGCTGCGGCAGCCTGTCCGAACAGAATATCAAAAGAAAGTTCTTTTCCTGTGGCGATATATGCTCCTACGCAGACCGTTACCTGTAATTCTTCACCGGCCGCTTTTACCGGAAAACAGAGTTTCTCACAGATTTCCCGCGCCTTTCCAAACATCTCCCCATGGGTAATGCTCCGGCCCAGAAACACCAGATATTCGTCCCTTCCGATCCTGCACAGAATATCCGGCGCAGGAAACAGGGCGGACAAAAGCTGTCCCGCCTGAACGACCGCCTTATTTTCTTCTTCCCGTCCCATACGCTCATTGATCTCTCTGGAATTGTCCAGATCCACCATAAAAGCGCCGCAGACGTCCTCATCCGTCATTT
Source organism: Candidatus Blautia excrementigallinarum (assembly GCA_019119235.1). Lineage (GTDB taxonomy): Bacteria > Bacillota > Clostridia > Lachnospirales > Lachnospiraceae > Blautia_A > Blautia_A excrementigallinarum. The sequence continues at coordinate 7,020 of DWXL01000198.1, forward strand.
TCCGGATTCTGTCTTCAATAAGTTTTCTGGCCCTCTCTCCATCCATGAGAATACCCCTCCAAAAAGTTCCGCAGCATTTTGATTATGTGCCATTGCTTCCTATGTTAATGTACACTCAATTCTATTATATTCTTTTTTTTTAGTTAATTCCACCCCCCCCGCCAAAAAATTCAATATTTTCTTGAAATTTATGCCGTTTATTCTTCATTTAATGACATATTGTTTTTGCCCGGCAAATATCCACTCATACAGGCATGACGGCTGCCCGGCGGGCGCATCACGAAAAAAATCCGGGACCTGGAATTGTCCCGGATTTTCTCTCCGAAGAAAAACTGATATCAGAACAGGATCTGCAGCGGCATACGTGCGGAATCCGGATCTTCAATACCGAATTTCTCTTTATTTAATTTGTCGATGGCGTTGGTCAGCGACTGATATACGCCCGGATATACGGAGCCGGGACCGCCCTGTGCGATGCAGGGGATGAAGTGCTTCATGCCGTAGGTCTCGCACACTCTGCGCACCTCTTTCTCGCATGCTTCGTCCGTCCAGTCTTCTCTGTCCACGTCGGCGTTCTCGATGCAGCCCATGAAGCTGATCTTGTCGCCGTATTTCTTAATAAGCTCGTCTACA
>DWXL01000026.1 GCA_019119235.1 Candidatus Blautia excrementigallinarum
CAAAAAGAGGAGAATGAAAAAAATGGTAAAGCAGATGTATCTGGACAAGGCGGAAGTGCTGATCGAAGCCCTTCCCTATATCCAGCGGTTTAACAGAAAAATCGTAGTGATTAAATACGGCGGAAGCGCCATGCTGGATGAAGAACTGAAAGCCAATGTCATCAAGGATGCGGTCCTTCTGAAACTGGTAGGATTCAAGCCTATCATTGTCCACGGAGGCGGGAAAGAGATCAGCCGCTGGGTAAACAAGGTCGGCATGGAACCCCGCTTTGTAAACGGGCTCCGGGTAACGGATAAAGACACCATGGAAATCGCGGAGATGGTTCTGGCGAAGGTGAACAAGGAACTGGTAACACTGGTGGAATCTCTTGGCGTGAAGGCAGTAGGCATCAGTGGCAAGGACGGCGGCCTTCTGAAGTGTGAGAAGAAACTGTCCGGCGGAGAGGATATCGGATATGTGGGAGAGATCAAAGAGGTGGATCCGAAGATCCTCTACGATCTTCTGGAAAGAGATTTCCTTCCCATCGTGTTCCCCGTGGGATTCGACGAGAATTTTGACTCTTATAATATCAACGCCGACGACGCCGCCTGCGCTATCGCGGAGGCAGTCCACGCGGAGAAGCTGGCCTTCCTCTCCGATATCGAGGGCGTATACAGGGATCAGAACGATCCGGAAACGCTGATCTCAGAACTCCATGTCCATGAGGCCAGAGAACTGATCGACGAGGGATTTGTAGGAGGCGGAATGATCCCCAAGCTCAAAAACTGTATCGACGCTATCGAGCAGGGGGTAAACCGGGTGCATATCCTGGACGGAAGGATCCCTCACAGTCTCCTTCTGGAGATCTTTACAAACAAAGGAATCGGAACGGCAATCTTAAGAGAGGACGGCGAAAAATATTACAATGAACATGAATGAACAGATGCAGCAGTCGGAGAAAAGCATTCTCCATACCTATAACCGCTTTCCCGTGGTTCTGGATCACGGGGAGGGATGCTGGCTTTACGATACGGAAGGAAAAAAATATCTGGATTTCGCGGCGGGAATCGCCGTAAACGCCCTGGGATATCATTATCCGGGATATGACGAGGCGCTGAAAGCCCAGATCGACAAACTCCTTCACATCTCCAATCTGTATTACAACGAACCCATGAGCGAGGCCGGAGAAAAACTGGTGAAAGCCAGCGGCATGAGCAAGGCGTTTTTTACCAACAGCGGTACGGAGGCTATTGAGGGCGCTCTGAAAGCCGCCAGAAAATATGCTTACGCCAAGGGAGAGAAGGAGCGGTACGAGATCGTCGCCATGAATCATTCTTTCCACGGCAGAAGTATGGGAGCCCTTTCTGTTACGGGAAACGAACATTACAGGGAGCCTTTCGAGCCATTGATCGGCGGGGTGAAGTTCGCTGACTTTAACGATCTGGACAGTGTGAAAGCCCAGATTACAGAGAAGACCTGCGCTATTATCACAGAAACCGTACAGGGGGAAGGAGGAATCTACCCGGCGGAACCAGGCTTCCTTGAGGGGCTCCGCAAAATCTGCGATGAGAAAGACATTATCCTGATTTTTGATGAGATCCAGTGCGGTATGGGCCGGACGGGCACTTATTTTGCATGGCAGTCTTACGGTGTGAAGCCGGATATCATGACCTGCGCAAAGGCGCTGGGAAGCGGAGTTCCCGTAGGCGCTTTCGTACTGGGAGAAAAAGCGGCGGAGGCGTCTTTGGCTCCCGGGGATCACGGGACCACCTACGGAGGCAATCCTTTTGTCTGCGCCGCTGTGAGCAAAGTGTTCGATATTTTTGAAAAGGATCATATCCTGGAACATGTACGGGAGCTGACGCCCTATCTGGAGGAAAAGCTGGACGGCCTTGTTGAGAAATTCGACACTGTGGCCGCGAGAAGAGGAAAAGGCTTCATGCAGGGACTGGTGATCACCGGAGTTCCCGTAGGCAGCATCGTGACGAAAGCCCTGGAGAACGGTCTCCTGGTAATCTCGGCGGGAAGCGACGTGCTCCGCCTTGTTCCTCCGCTTATCATTACAAAAGAGCATATTGATGAGATGGTCGGAATACTGGAGAAATGTCTGGCGTGAAAATCAGAATAAAAGGAAAGAACGGTATAGCTGAAAAGCTGTGCCGTTTTTTTACAGTTATCATTCGCAAGAAATATTAAAAATTTCTAAAAGTAAGTGTTGACAAACAAAGTTGGTTCGCATATACTAACTTTAGCAAAAAGAGTTTTACAAAGCTAACAATGAAAGAAGGGAAAACATGATGCCATTGTCAATGGTAAAAAACGGAGAACCATATATTATCGGCAGAGTGGGTGGGAAAGAAGATACCCGGCGTTTCCTGGAATCGCTGGGATTTGTCGCGGGAACAGAGGTGACGGTTGTTTCCGCCGCCGGAGGGAATCTGATCGTAAATGTGAAGGATTCCAGAGTGGCCATTGGCCGGGATATGGCAAATAAAGTCATGGTGAACTGAAGGGAGGAGATATCATGAAGACATTAAAAGACGTCAGAGTGGGCCAGACAGCGAAAGTGGTGAAGCTGAACGGCGAGGGTCCTGTAAAAAGAAGGATCATGGATATGGGAATTACCAAAGGCGTCAGCGTTTATGTGCGCAAAGTGGCGCCCCTGGGAGATCCGGTGGAAGTAACCGTAAGGGGTTACGAACTGTCCGTACGGAAAGCAGACGCGGAAATGATCGCGGTAGAATAGAAGAGGAGGAAAGAGAGATGGCATTAACGATTGCACTGGCCGGCAATCCCAACAGCGGAAAGACGACCTTGTTCAACGCACTGACCGGAGCGAACCAGTTCGTGGGAAACTGGCCGGGAGTAACTGTGGAGAAAAAAGAAGGAAAGCTGAAAGGAAACAAAGACGTTGTGATCGCCGACCTTCCGGGAATTTATTCCCTTTCTCCCTATACACTGGAGGAGGTTGTCGCCAGGAACTATCTGATCAATGAGAAGCCGGACGCGATCCTGAATATCATTGACGGTACGAACCTGGAGCGAAATCTCTATCTCAGCACACAGCTTATGGAACTGGGGATCCCTGTGGTGATGGCCGTTAATATGATGGATCTGGTAAGGAAAAACGGCGATCAGATCATGACAGAAAAACTGGCGAAGAAGCTGGGCTGCGCGGTGGTGGAGATTTCCGCGCTGAAAGGCGACGGCGTTATGCAGGCTGCGGAAAAAGCCGTTCAGCTTGCGAGGGCCCGCAAGAATAATCCGCCGGTACATAACTTTGACCCGAGAGTGGAGGAAGTTCTGGATTCCATCGAAGATAAACTGGGAAGTTTTGTTCCGTCAGAACAGAGAAGGTTCTTCGCCATTAAACTTCTGGAAAAGGACGACAAGATCTCTCAGCAGCTCACTTCTGTTCCGGACGTCTCCGTAGAAATCACGAAGATTGAGAATGAGATGGACGACGATACGGAAAGCATCATCACCAACGAGAGGTATAATTATATTTCCTCCATCATCGGAGAATGCTGCCGCAAAAAACATACCGGCGAAAAGATGACGGTTTCCGACAAAATCGACAGGATCGTGACTAACCGTATCCTGGCGCTGCCGATTTTCGCGGCGGTTATGTATATCGTTTACTATGTTTCCGTAACTACCGTCGGTACTTATGTGACAGACTGGACCAACGACGTGCTTTTCGGAGAGATCATTCCTCCGGCCATCGAAAGCTTTCTGGTAAGCATTCACTGCGCGGGATGGCTCCAGGGCCTGATTCTTGACGGTATCGTCGCCGGCGTAGGCGCGGTTCTGGGATTCGTACCCCAGATGCTGGTACTGTTTATTTTCCTGGCTTTCCTGGAAGGCTGCGGATACATGGCCCGCGTTGCTTTTATCATGGACCGTATCTTCCGCAAATTCGGCCTCTCCGGCAAATCCTTTATCCCCATGCTCATCGGTACGGGATGCGGTGTTCCCGGAGTTATGGCCTCCAGGACCATTGAAAATGACCGCGACCGCAAGATGACCATTATGACAACAACATTTATTCCCTGCGGCGCGAAACTCCCCATTATCGCCCTGATCGCGGGCGCTCTGTTCGGAGGCGCTTCCTGGGTTGCTCCCAGCGCGTACTTTGTGGGTATCGCCGCGATTGTGTGCTCCGGCATCATCCTGAAAAAGACAAAGATGTTCGCCGGGGATCCGGCTCCCTTCGTTATGGAACTTCCCGCATATCATCTTCCTACCGTGGGAAGCGTGCTGAGAAGCATGTGGGAGCGCGGCTGGTCCTTCATTAAGAAGGCAGGTACGATCATCCTGCTTTCTACTATCCTTCTGTGGTTCCTCATGAGCTTCGGATGGGTGGACGGTTCCTTCGGCATGCTGGAGGCGGAACAGCTCAACGACAGTATCCTGGCAAAAATCGGCGGCGTGATAGCTCCGCTCTTCGCGCCATTAGGATGGGGCGACTGGAAGATGGCGGTTGCAGCTGTGACCGGACTGATCGCAAAAGAAAACGTGGTTGGAACCTTTGGTATCCTTTACGGCTTCGCGGAAGTGGCGGAAGACGGCGTGGAGTTCTGGGGAGAACTGGCCGGCAGCATGAGCGCTGTCGCGGCGTACTCCTTCCTGGTGTTCAACCTTCTGTGCGCTCCCTGCTTCGCTGCTATGGGTGCGATCAAGAGAGAGATGAACAACACGAAATGGTTCCTTTTCGCCATCGGATATCAGTGCCTGCTGGCATATGTGGTTTCCCTGTGCATCTACCAGATCGGTATGCTTGTGACAGGCGGCGGATTCGGTATCTTCACAGCTGTGGCGTTCCTGCTCATCATCGGCTTTATCTATCTGCTTTTCAGACCCTACAGAGAGAGCAGGACATTGAACGTCAATGTAAGAAGTGTGGCAAGATAATCTGCAAAAAGGTGTACCTTTCGGCGCAGACGTGCTAAAATAAAACTGAAATTCAGGGAGGTCTGACTATGGGAACAGTAATCGTACTTGCAGTTCTGATCCTGATCGTGGGGCTGATCGTCAGGAGCATGATCCGCGCCAGAAAAAACGGGAAATCCATTCAATGCGGCGGGAACTGCAGCGGATGCGGATGCCACTGTCACTGCGGCACAGGTTCCGGCGACGCCGGACAGCACTGACAGAGATGCGGCGGACGTATAAAAACAGGTTTATCCGTATATATTAACAGTAAGTATCGAAAGAGGCAGGTATGATCACCCGCCTCTTTCTTCGGTTTCAAAGGTCGGGCGGAAGCCGGACCGAAACCGTATCTCATATACGGAGGAATGATGATATGTTGGGATTTTTTGCGGCGCTGCTTTCCGGAGCCCTGATGAGTATCCAGGGCGTTTTTAATACGGAGGTGACGAAACAGACCAGCCTGTGGGTATCCGCCGGCTGGGTACAGCTTTCCGCTTTTGCGGTGTGCGTGCTGGCGTGGCTTTTTACAGGAAGGGAAAGCGTTTCCGCTCTGTGGCAGGTGGAAAATAAATATACGCTTCTGGGCGGAGTGATCGGCGCTTTTATCACCATCACCGTGATCCGGAGCATGGGATCGCTGGGGCCAGCCAGGGCGGCCATGCTCATTGTGATCTCTCAGCTGATCGTAGCTTATGTGATAGAACTGATGGGAATGTTCGGTACGGAAAGGCAGCCTTTTGAGTGGCGCAAAGTCCTTGGTATGGCTGTGGCTATCGTGGGTATCGTGATCTTTAAATGGGAAAAATAGAACTTACCTATTGTAAATGTATAGGGAATTCGTTAAAATAAGAAATGGTCAGGCATGAATATCGGGAACTCTGACAGAAAATGCTCTTCATCGGAGAAGACGGCGGGCAGTTTCACAGGAAGAAGGAGTGAACCGATATCACAGATAATATCACAAAAAAAATATGTATGCTGAGTCTGCTGGCGGCGGCGCTGAGTTTTTCTTTTCTGGCAACAGGGTGCCGGAATTCGCGGGAGGCTGAGTTTTTCCTTGCGGGAGAAGAGACGGAAAGATCTGCCGCAAAAGAGAATGATCCAGAGGAAACGCAGGAAGAGAAGACCGGCGGCAGTGCATCCGGAGATGACAGGGCGCAGACGTCCCCTGTTCCGGAAGAAACAGAAGCCGGAAGCGCGGAGGCACAGACTGCGGAAGCTTCCGGACAGCCGGAACCGCAGGAGATATATGTGGACGTCTGCGGAGCGGTGGCAAGGCCGGGAGTATACGCTCTGGAAACAGGCAGCCGTGTGTTCCAGGCTGTCGAGAAGGCGGGCGGTTTTCTGCCGGAAGCGGCGGGGACATATATCAATCAGGCTCAGACATTAAGCGACGGACAGCAGATTTATGTGCCTACGAAGGAGGAAGCACAGGAGATGTCTCATCCGGGTCAGAACAGCGGGAACGCCGCTGTCAGCGGAGGGAGTTCTTCAGACTCTCTGCAGAGCGGAGAAGAGGCGAAAGTCAATCTGAACACCGCGGACGCGGAGGCTCTTATGACGTTAAGCGGAATCGGAGAGGCGAAGGCAGAGGCGATCCTGGCGTACAGAGAAGAACATGGAGGATTTTCCAGCATCGAAGAGATCATGAATGTCTCCGGGATCAAGGAAAGTACCTTCTCGAAGATAAAAGATAAGATTTCAGTAGAATAGGAGATCGTAAATGAGCAGGAAAGTATTAGTAGTGGATGACGAGAAACTGATTGTAAAAGGGATCCGTTTCAATCTGGAGCAGGACGGTATGGAAGTGGACTGTGCCTATGACGGAGAAGAGGCAGTGGAGAAGGCCAGGGAGAACCATTATGATATCATTCTCCTGGATCTTATGCTTCCCAAGATGGACGGTCTTGAAGTCTGTCAGCAGATCAGGGAGTTTTCCAATGTTCCTATCGTGATGCTTACTGCCAAGGGCGAAGATATGGATAAGATCCTGGGCCTGGAATACGGCGCGGACGATTATATTACCAAGCCCTTCAATATTCTGGAAGTAAAGGCCCGGATCAAGGCGATCATGCGCCGGGCGCGGAACGACAATGAAGAAAAGGAAAAGGCGAAAACAATCGAAACCGGCGATCTGAAACTGGACTGTGAGAGCAGGAGAGTATTTATCGCGGGAAAAGAGATCAATCTTACCGCCAAAGAGTTCGATCTGCTTGAACTTCTGGTTTTCAATCCCAACAAAGTATACAGCAGAGAGAACCTTCTGAATATCGTATGGGGATATGAATATCCGGGAGATGTAAGGACCGTGGACGTACATATCCGCCGTCTCCGTGAGAAGATCGAGGCAAATCCCAGTGAGCCGAAATATGTACACACCAAATGGGGCGTGGGATACTACTTCCAGGCATAGCATATGAGTAAACCAAAGAAATTTTTTAAAAGCCTGCGCTTCCGCATTATGGTCATTCTGGTGATTCTGGGAATTGTACCCAGCGTGATCATTACGCAGGCTCTGATCGCAGGATACAGAGAACAGGGAATCGCGGTGAGGATCAGCACAGTGCGCACCCAGTGCAGTATTCTGTGCGATCAGATCATAAAAGAGAATTATCTGAATGACTCCAGCTCGGAAGCTGTCAACAGCAAGCTGGAGTTGTTGTCTAATATTTACGGCGG
>DWXL01000199.1 GCA_019119235.1 Candidatus Blautia excrementigallinarum
GTAATGCAGCTCTGTCCGGCCGCCGGCCTGCGTATTTTTAAAATCGTTTTCTGTTTATGGCCTGAATTGTTATTGGAAGATATGTCATGAAATTGCGCAAACGGGGAAGAATTTTTGGTGATTATTTTGGGAGACCCTATATTGACAAATTATTAACAATCAAATATAATGATATTACAAAGATTGATAAAAATTTAACGTTAATGATTTAACAAAAAGGAGGATTCCCAATGGCAAAGAAAGAGACAAACATTCCGGCTGTGATCGATAACGCGGAAGCGCTGGAAGCGAAGATGGCCGCAATGAAAGAAGCCCAGAAACTTTTTGCCGCCTATACCCAGGAACAGGTGGACAAGATCTTCAAGGCTGCCGCGACCGCGGCGGACAAAGCCCGTATTCCTCTTGCGAAGATGGCTGTGGAAGAGACAGGCATGGGCGTTGTGGAAGACAAGGTGATCAAGAACCACTATGCTTCCGAGTATATTTACAATGCCTACAAAAACACGAAGACCTGCGGCGTTATCGAGGAGGATCCGGTTTACGGGATCAAGAAGATCGCGGAGCCGATCGGCCTGATCGCGGCCGTCATCCCGACCACGAACCCCACATCCACCGCGATCTTCAAGACTCTTCTGGCACTGAAGACAAGGAACGCCATTATCATCAGTCCTCATCCCCGCGCGAAAGGCTGTACTATCGCGGCGGCGAAGCTTGTCCTGGAAGCGGCAGTGAAGGCGGGAGCGCCGGAAGGGATCATCGGATGGATCGACGTCCCCAGCCTGGAGCTGACCAATCTTGTTATGAGAGACGCCGATATTATTCTGGCGACAGGTGGTCCGGGAATGGTGAAGGCAGCTTATTCCTCCGGTAAACCGGCCCTGGGCGTAGGCGCGGGAAATACTCCTGTTATCATCGACGATACGGCGGATATCCGTCTGGCGGTTAATTCCATCATCCATTCCAAGACCTTTGACAACGGCATGATCTGTGCTTCCGAGCAGTCTGTGACTGTCCTGGAGAGCATATATCAGGCGGTGAAAGACGAGTTCCAGTACAGAGGATGCTATTTCCTGAAGGGAGACGAACTTGATAAGGTAAGAAAGACCATTATCATCAACGGCGCCCTGAACGCGAAGATCGTAGGACAGAAAGCCACGACCATCGCGGAGATGGCAGGCGTGAAAGTTCCGGAAAACACCAAGATCCTGATCGGAGAAGTGGAATCTGTGGATATCAGCGAAGAGTTCGCCCATGAAAAACTTTCTCCCGTACTTGCCATGTATAAGGCGAAGACTTTCGACGAGGCTCTTGCAAAAGCGGAACAGCTTGTAGCAGACGGCGGTTACGGACACACCTCCTCTCTGTATATCAATACAAATGAAAAAGAGAAGATGGCGAAGCACGCGGCGGCGATGAAGACCTGCCGTATCCTGGTAAATACCCCGTCCTCCCACGGCGGTATCGGAGACCTTTATAACTTCAAACTGGCTCCCTCCCTGACTCTGGGCTGCGGTTCCTGGGGCGGCAACTCTGTTTCCGAGAACGTAGGAGTGAAACATCTGATCAATATTAAGACCGTTGCGGAAAGGAGAGAGAACATGCTCTGGATGAGAACCCCGGAAAAAGTTTACTTCAAGAAAGGCTGTATGCCGGTTGCGCTGGACGAGCTTGGTACAGTGATGGGCAAGAAGCGCTGCTTCATTGTGACAGACTCCTTCCTCTACAAGAACGGATATACAAAGGGAATTGAAGATAAGCTGAATGAGATGGGAATCGTTCATACCTGCTTCTATGATGTAGAGCCGGATCCCTCTCTTGCCTCCGCGAAGGCCGGAGCAGAGGCAATGCGCGCCTTCGAGCCGGACTGCATTATCGCTCTGGGCGGCGGTTCCGCCATGGATGCGGCGAAGGTTATGTGGGTGCTTTATGAGAATCCGGACGCGGATTTTGACGATATGGCAATGGACTTCATGGATATCCGCAAGAGAATCTATACCTTCCCGAAGATGGGTAAAAAAGCGTATTTCGTAGCGATCCCCACATCTTCCGGAACAGGTTCCGAGGTGACGCCTTTCGCCATCATCACAGACAAGGAAACCGGAATCAAATGGCCGCTGGCGGACTATGAGCTGATGCCGAACATGGCGATCGTGGATACCGACAATATGATGAGCGCGCCAAAAGGACTTACCTGCGCCTCCGGTATCGACGTTATGACTCACGCCATCGAGGCTTATGTCTCCATCATGGCTTCCGATTACACAGACAGCCTTGCCCTGAAAGCGATCAAGCTGGTGTTCGACTATCTGCCCCGTGCGTATAAAGACGGAAACGATGTGGAGGCAAGAGACCATATGGCCAACGCTTCCTGCATGGCGGGTATGGCTTTCGCCAACGCCTTCCTTGGAGTGAACCATTCACTGGCTCACAAGCTGGGCGCTTTCCATCATCTGCCCCACGGAATCGCAAACGCTCTGGTGCTGACTGAGGTAATGCGGTATAATAGTGCCGAGGTACCGACGAAGATGGGAACATTCCCCCAGTACCAGTATCCCCATGCGCTGGCGCGGTACGCGGAGATCGGACGTTTCGTAGGACTTACCGGCAAAGACGACCAGGAAGTATTCGAGAAGCTTCTTGAGAAACTTGAGGAACTGAAAAAAGCGATCGAGATCAAACCGACCATCAGAGACTACGGCGTAGACGAGAAATATTTCCTGGAGACTCTGGATGAGATGACCGAGCAGGCGTTTAACGACCAGTGCACAGGAGCCAACCCCAGATATCCGCTGATGTCCGAGCTGAAGGAGATCTATCTTACAGCTTACTATGGAAAAGAGTCCAGATAAGGAGAAAGGGAGGGTAAACATTATGAATCTGAAGAACAAGAAAGTATTTCTGACACGTCCCTATAAAGTTGTTTATAAAGACGGCGACCGTATCATCAAGGTGTTTACGAAGGAACACGGCAAGGCGAATGTGTTCAACGAAGCTCTCTGCCAGGCCCGCGTGGAAGAAAGCGGCCTGGACATCCCGAAGGTCCTGGAAGTGACGGAGATCGACGGAGAGTGGGCTGTTGTCATTGAATTCGTGGAGGGAAAAACTCTGGAGGAGTTGATGAAAGAGCATCCGGAGAACCTGGAGACCTACATGGAGCAGTTCGTGGATCTGCAGCTTGCCATGCATGAGAAGAAGGCTCCCCGCCTGACGCTGCAGAAGGATAAATTTGCCCGCAAGATCACAAGCCTTAAAGATGAGCTTGACGCCACCACCCGTTACGAGCTGATGACCCGTCTGGATTCCATGCCGGACCACACGAAGCTCTGCCACGGAGATTTTAACCCCAGCAATGTGATCGTGAAAGAGGACGGTTCCATGAAGATCGTGGACTGGGCTCACGCGACGCAGGGAAACGCAAGCGGCGACGCCGCCATCACTTATCTGGAATTCGCCCTGAAGGATCAGAAGACAGCGGATCTGTATCTGGACATCTTCTGCAAGAAGAGCGACACCGCAAAGCAGTATGTGCAGAAGTGGCTTCCCATCGCGGCTGCCGCCCAGCTCACCAAGAACGTGCCTGAGGAAAAAGAATTCCTGAGACGGTGGACGGATATTATCGACTTCCAGTAA
>DWXL01000200.1 GCA_019119235.1 Candidatus Blautia excrementigallinarum
TCTTCTTTTCATGCTTATATCCTTTCTGTCTACACTCCCTTATATTCTCTGGCAAGAATCTTGAGATAGTCACGATAAGCCGCCGCGGTTTTTCTGGGTTTGACAATACGGACGTCTTTGCCCATAACCGTAAGCCACCCGAAGAATTCCGGCCCCTGGATCCGCGGAACAGTCACTGTCAGATATCCTTCTGTCTTGACCTTGTACTCTGCCATCTCCCCGAAATATTCTCTTATCTCTCTTTCCCGCGCCTGGGTGCACAGAAGCTTCATATTCCTATCGGGATCGCAGATCTCTTTCCTGCTGAGTCTCCACGCCGCAGTCTCCTGCCCCGGAGTCTCTTCTGAACCGGTGCCTCCTTCCGGCGCTGTATCTGGCGGCATTTCTGAAGAGCCAGTTTCCCCAGCCGGCCTGGAATTCAGATAATATCCGCCTGTGCGTCCCCTCTTATACTGAATGTCGTATCCGAAATCACGAAGCGCTTCCATGTCGTCGTAGATACTCTTCCGTTCCGCACTGATCCCATGCTGTCCGATCCTGTCCAGGATCTCCTGCATGGTTACGACTTTATGGACGTCTGTACTTTTAAGGATTTCCGCCAGTATTAAAATCTTGATTTTCTGATTGTGTGATTTAGCCATATTCAACCTCTTATCTCTGAAAAAGAAGAAAGGTGTCAAAAGCGTTTGCTTTCGGCACCCTTCCCGGTATCTTAATCTTCCGGCACAAATTCTTCTTTGCCTACTCCGCAGACAGGACATGTCCAGTCTTCGGGAAGGTCTTCAAATGCGGTACCCGGCTCAATACCATTGTCCGGATCACCAATCTCCGGATCATATACATATCCACACGGTTCACATACATATTTCTGCATTGTCACTGACTCCTTTCAAATTAACAGTAAAACGGGAATATATGTCCCCTGTTCATAGACTCATTATACCGTCACAATATTTTGATTGCAAGTATTATTTCAGGAATCTACGGCAGATGTAATCATTGGCTTCCTTTTCCTGGGAATCATCCAGAGGCGCAAGCTTAACCCCGCTTCCGTATTTTCGTTCCAGCGCTTTAAGGATCAGCCAGTCGGCAAGCTGTGGATTCTTGGGAAGCAGCGGGCCGTGAAGATACGTTCCGATCACATTTTTATATACCACGCCCTCGTATCCTGTTTTTCCATCATTTCCCGATCCATAGAGTACTCTGCCCAGAGGTTTATTCTCATTAATGCAGGTCCTGCCGCCATGATTTTCAAATCCCGTCACCGGCATATCAAACAGGTCGCTTTTCAGGATAATATTGCTGATCAGACGTCCTTCCCCCTGTTCGGTATACATGTCCACCAGTTCCAGTCCCTGGATCGTACCCTGCTCCGTCTTATAATAATTGCCCAGAAGCTGGTACCCTCCGCAGATGGCAATGACTACGCCGTTATCCTCCACATAGGATCTGAAATCTTCCCGGATCTCTTTCAGTTTCTCACAGACCAGCATCTGCTCCCGGTCGGAACCTCCTCCAAGGAGTACAATATCGAGAGCGGAAAAATCGATCCTGTCATTCAGTTCGTAGGCAATGGTCTCCGCTTCAATTCCCCGCCACTGGCACCTTTTCATCAGACACTGGATATTGCCTCTGTCGCCATACAGATTCAGAAGATCCGGGTATAAATGTCCTATTGTAATCTTCATTTCTCTCCCTCCAGTCTCTTCAGAATATTTCTGGTACTGAACAGCGCCGTATAGTTCACCAGCACATAAAGGTTCCCCGTACCGTCTTTCACACGGCTGCGTACGGCAGTCTCAACATCTTCTTCCAGCATGGAGGGGATATCAACATATTTCAGTCTCAGGCGCATGTCCTGACACCGGATCCCGCTCACCGTGACAGAGCGGATGCTCTCGTCGCGAAAAAGATCAAAATCCACGTCCCAGAGCCAGGAAATATCTATGCCGTCCTGGGCGTTGTCATTAATGGCGATGATCACATCTTTTGGCGATTTATCCTGCATGACCGCCGAAATATTCTGATTGAACCCCGCGGGGTTTTTGGCAAGATTCAGGATGACTCCCGCTCCCTGTATCCGGAACTGCTCCATCCTGCCGTTTTCCGGATTGAATTTCCTCAGCATATCATTAAAATGCTCCCCGGAAAATCCAGCCGTGCGTACTCCCGCATAGGCGGCAAGGATATTATATACATTATAGAATCCCTTATAATTCGCAGAAAGAAGTCTGTCCTCCACACGGAATGCCAGACGGTCTCCAACCTGGACATCATATGCGTCAAAATCAGGATCCGGTCTTTTGAATCCGCATTTCGGACACAGATAATCGCCCAGCTGGCTGTAATGATAAAAGCTGTATTCCAGTCTGGCGCCGCATTTCTTACAGAAACGGCCTTCCCTGATCTCATTCGTCTCATTCTTCATTACCTGCCGGCTGATCCCATAAAAAGTGCAGGGGTTTCCGGTATCCATTGCCAGATAAGCGGAAAGGGCGTCGTCTCCATTGACGATCAGACGCATTTTGGGCAGGGTACGGATCATAGACTCCAGAATATCCATTGTGATATCGATCTCTCCGTATCTGTCCAACTGATCGCGGAAAAGATTGGTCAGGACCATATAATCCGGATGTATCTCCGGAAAAATATATTTCGTTGAAGCCTCGTCCGCTTCGATACAGGCGTAGTCGGCGTCGATATGCCCGTTCAGACCCGCCGCCAGCACAAATGCAGCCACAACGCCGTTCAGCATATTGGAACCGGTGTGATTGCAGATCACTTTCTGCCCTTCTGCCTCAAGAGCGGCGCAGAGCATGTTATTGGTTGTGGTCTTTCCGTTGGTCCCGCAGACGGCAAAGATCTCTTTACGGACTTCTCCTGCCAGTTCTTTCAGGATCGGCGGATATATTTTCAATGCGATCTTTCCGGCCCAGGTCACTCCCTGTCTTCCCATCTTTTTACAGGCATATCCTGCAGCTTTGGCGGCCCATATCGCCGCAAGCCTTCTGATATTCATATTATTTCATTCCTCTGCTGTATTTTCCGGACATGAAGACTGCCGGTTCTCTTAGTATTCCCCCGCAGATCTGTCATACACTTTTGTCCGTATCAATTTTACGATACTTCGCCAAAATTATCAACAATAATACAGGGCTTTCTGCGATTCTCTCACAGAAAGCCCTGCCGGTTCCATTTATCTGCTGTCATTCAGATGGTGAAGATACTGTTCCTGCACTTTCTTCCCATAGGTCCTTGAAATAGGCACTACAATATCTTTCAAAATAAAACTGTTGCTTTTCATTCCGATGATACTGTCCATATTTACATAAAAACTCTGATGGCACCTGATTATATTACTGTCCTCAAGCTGCCCGTCAAAATCAGATAATTTCCCTCTGCAGTGGAGGACACTCCCGTCTGTCAGATGAAAATACACAGTGTGAAGACTGCTGGATAAATAACTGATCTCATTATGCCTGATGGTATAAACGCGTCCCCTGTACCGGAAATAAACCGACGGCTCCTCTGTGCTCTCGAGATGAGCCAGAACGGATTTTACTTTCAGAAAAGTAACCGGTTTCAGCAGATACTGAAATGCATACAGATCAAACGCCTCCCTGTAATACTGGTCGCTTACGGTAGTAAATATCAGCGGAACCCTCTCGTTAACCTTACGGAGTTCCCTGGCCGTATCGATCCCGCTTTCTTCTTTCATACATATTGCGAGAAATACAACGTCATACAGGGAATCCTGCTTTCTCACATCTTTTAGAAGCTGATCCCCTCTTGTATATTTTACAATACGGCATCCTTCCATGATCTGTTTTATATATTTTTCCAGGAGCTCAGCATCCTGTGGGGCATCATCGCAAATAGCAACCGCGAACTTCTTCGCAGCATACATTGTACACACCACGCCTCTCTTCTGATGTTAGGCGGTACAGCGTTTATCCTGAGACGCAAATGTACCGTATTGCATATTATATCATATTTCAGAATTTGTGGTTTATTATTTATATCATTTTTATGTCTGCACAAACGCTAATTATGCCGTTTTATCAGTGGTCTGACCAGTTGATCATATATTTTGTCTGTTATGTTTATATTGTATATTTATTCTCAACTGAAACAGGGATATCCATTTCAGATATCCCTGTCCTTAATTCTGATGATTATACTAACTCGATCAGTACTTCCATTGCAGCGTCGCCTTTACGCGGTCCGATCTTGACGATTCTTGTATAACCGCCGTTACGTCCAACGTATTTCGGAGCGATCTCTTCGAACATTTTCTTAACCATGTCCACATCTTTGGTGTTTTTCTTTCTGCCGGCGCCCTTTGCAGGTACTTCCTTCACGGGGTAGAACACCTTCACCATCTGACGGCGTGCGTGAAGTCTGGAAGGAGCGTCCTTGGTGATCTCTTTCTGAACTTCATCGTATACGGTTTTCTTTTTGCCATCTACAACTTCTTTTACTCTCTTGCCGTCGGCATCTTTGCGGGCAACCTTTGCTGTTACGGTAACAGTCTCAAAGTTATCTTTCTCACGTACAGCCATAGCGATCAGGCCTTCCGCGATCTTGCGGATTTCCTTAGCTTTGGTTTCTGTTGTGATGATCTTTCCGTGATACAGAAGATTTGTTACCTGATTTCTTAACAGAGCTTTTCTCTGATCAGAAGTTCTGCCTAATTTTCTATACTTTGCCATTTTATTTTCCTCCATCTGCGGGACATCAGGGCATGCTTGTTCGGACTTACTGTCCCGATGCTTTGGCACCCCGCCTAAATTATATTATTCCTCTGTAGGCTGAAGCTGGAGTCCCAGCTCCTTAAGTTTCGCAAGGACTTCCTCCAGAGACTTGCGGCCCAGATTGCGGACCTTCATCATGTCGTCGGAAGTCTTGTTGCACAACTCTTCTACTGTGTTGATGCCTGCTCTCTTGAGACAGTTATAGGAACGTACGGAGAGTTCGAGTTCATCAATGCTCATCTCCAGAACTTTTTCCTTCTCATTGTCTTCTTTCTCGATCATGACTTCTGCAGTCTTAGCATTCTCAGAAAGATCGATAAACAGGCTGAGATGTTCGCTTAACACTTTAGCCGCAAGGCTGACTGCCTCGTCAGGATCCAGTGTTCCGTTGGTGTATACGTCCAGTGTCAGCTTATCAAAGTCAGTCACCTTCTCCACCCGCACGGACA
>DWXL01000201.1 GCA_019119235.1 Candidatus Blautia excrementigallinarum
GACGAGGCTCTTCAGACCGCGGAAATTGAAAGGATCTGTTTTCCGCCAAACGAGGCATGCTCAGAGAAAATGATGGTGGAACGTGTGAACAGGGCGCCGGAATATTTTCTGGTGGCTGTGGACAGGACGACAGGAAGGATCGCGGGCTTTCTCAATGGTCTCGCGACAGATGAATCCACTTTCCGGGATGAGTTTTTTACAGACGCCGGGCTGCATGATCCACAGGGGAAGACGGTCATGCTGCTGGGGCTTGACGTGCTCCCGGAATACCGCAGACAGGGCCTTGCGTCAGAACTGATGCGGCGCTATCTTGCCATACAGAAAGAGAGAGGAAAGAAAAAGGTTCTTCTCACCTGTCTGGACGCCAAAGTGGAAATGTATAAAAAAATGGGATTTCAGGATGATGGAATGGCGGATTCTTCCTGGGGAGGGGAAGCGTGGCATGAAATGAGCTGTGCGCCTGTCTGAAAGGAGGACTGGAAATTCAGCTTTGGCTGATGATATAACAACGGAGAGGGTGCTCAATGTCAGAGAACTGAGCAGTCTCTCCGTTGTTTTTTGGGCTTTTCCATTATGCGAAGTTTTTTACGGTTCTTCTTCAACGATCACAATACGGTCTTCGCCATATGGACCTGCATACTGTTCGCCGACGGTTCCGCCCAGATCTTCAGTGATATACTGGATCAGAGCCTGATTGTCCAGCATGATATCTTCCAGGGGCATATTGCAGTTCTGGAACATGTTGAAGCCGTCGCCGCCGTTTTTCAGCATATAGTTATGAGAGGCTACGGTATAGGTTTTTTCCGGATCGAGAACTTCTCCGTTTACTTTTACATTCTTCACGCGATACTCGCCGTCAACAGAATGGAACATGCCGTCCGCGTCCAGATGTACGGAGGAATCCAGATAAGTATGGATCTCGAAGGAAATACCGGAAACCTGCTGGAAACCGCCGGATTCTGCCGGGAGATCCATAACGCCCATTTCCAGCGCGTCCAGAATCTGCTGTCCGGTTGCTTCCACCATACAGATCTCGTTTCCGAAAGGCTGCACGCTGATAATGTCGCTGTAAGTGATATCTCCGGCCGCGATATCAGCCCGGATTCCGCCGCCGTTGCAGAAGCCGATATCCGCTCCGGTGACAGCCCGGTACGCGTCCGCGCAGAGGTCGCCCAGGTTGGTCTCACAGGTGCGGACAAGGCGTACAGGTTCCTCCTGATCCGCCGTGGCGGGATCGTTCACGACAAGGGCAACGTCTGTTTCGGCAACTACTTCGTTTAAGATACCTTCAAATTCTGTGTTGATGTCATTGATGTATGCCTCTGTTTCCGGATCAGCCTCCATTCCCCCGGAAATAAGAGCGGAGCTGAATGTGCCGTCTTCTGCTATGGTAAGTTCGCCCACTGAGGAAAGTTTGGTTCCGGTGGAAGTGAGAAGGACATTCTCTCCATCTTTATTTTTAACAGTTTCCCCTTCGATCACACTGTGGGAATGGCCGTCCAGAAAAACATCGATCCCGGAAGTGTTTTCGATCACTTCGGAGGACGTCCAGGGGGTGCAGCTCGCGTCGATTCCCAGATGGGAGAGTGCGATCACATAATCGGCTCCCTCGTCGCGGGCGGAATCAGCGGCTTCCTGCACACATTCATAAAGAGCGGTTCCGTCCTCATCCTGCTCGAAACCGTAAATGAATTCCCCGTCTTCATTCTGAAAATATTTCGGTGTGGAGGAAGTGATCGTCTTAGGCGTGCAGATTCCGATGAATGCAATAGTCTTTCCGCCGGCCTCCATCATCTCGTAAGGTTCAAAAACGGGTTCCCCGGAAGCCAGATCCTTAAAGTTACAGGATAAGTAGGAAAAAGACGCTTTCTCTGCAAGAGACAGGAACTGCTCCATTCCGTAATCAAATTCGTGGTTTCCGGGTACGGCGAGGTCATAACCGACCTGATCCATAATATCAATGATGTATTCGCCTTCGGATAAAGTGCCGATCACATCTCCCTGGATCGCGTCTCCCATATCTGCAAGGATGACATCATTTCCCTCTGCTTCCAGCTGCTTCTTCAGTCCGGCGATTCTGGCATAGCCCAGGACCTGATTCTCTTCATCTTCGTTTACCGCGCAGTGGATATCGTTAGTATAAAGAATAACAATGCCGCCTTCCTGTTCTGCGGCGGATACGGATGTGCTGCAGGCGGCCGCCATGGACGCCGCCAGAATAAAAGATAAAATTTTCTTATTCATAAATTCTCCTTATTATTTATATAGGTTAACTGATGGAGTTTATTTTAACATGCCATATGGGAAAATGCATGCTTTTTATATGTGTTTTTTTGTAAAGAACAAATAAAAACTTTACGGTAGGAAGATTTTTAGGTAAAATGAATACAGATTCAGATGATGAAAATGTAAACAGGAGGAAGTGATTA
Source organism: Candidatus Blautia excrementigallinarum (assembly GCA_019119235.1). Taxonomy (GTDB): domain Bacteria; phylum Bacillota; class Clostridia; order Lachnospirales; family Lachnospiraceae; genus Blautia_A; species Blautia_A excrementigallinarum. The sequence goes on from DWXL01000201.1 coordinate 2,430, forward strand.
AATGAAGAAACGAAACATGAATAAAACAGGAAACAGATTTCAGGTTCTGATGCTGTCCGGAATCCTTGCGGCGGGGATCCTGGGAGCGGTTCCGGTGATGGCAGAAGAGGAACCGGAGAAAGCGGCGCCTTTTGTCATGGAGGACATTAACGGCGAGGAATATACGGAAGAGATTTTCGAGGACGCGGATCTGACCCTGGTCAATATATTCGCAACCTGGTGCGGCCCCTGTATCAGTGAAGTCCCGGAGCTTCAGAAGCTCAGCGAGGAGATGGAGGACGAGGGCGTCCAGGTGATCGGGATCGTGATGGATACCGGCAGTACAGAGGAGAAAGATGAGGAAGCTGTGGAGACGGCGAAACTTCTGGCGGAGATCGCGGAGACAGATTATCCGTTCCTGATCCCGGATCCGGATATGATGAACGGGAGACTGGAAGGCATCCAGGCGTACCCGGAGACGTTTTTTGTCAATAAAGACGGCGAGATCGTAGGGGAGACCTATGTGGGAGCCAGAGATCTTGACGCCTGGAAAGAGATCGTGGAAGAAGAGCTTGCGGCCCTGGAGAAGTAATCCGGCTTTGGGTGAGGATAGAATATGAAGAAAACAGAAAAGAAAAGCGGATTCTGGACGAGCCTCAACGACCGTTTTCCACTGCCCGGGATCGGACTGGTGAGCGCCGGGATAGTGATGATGGCTTACGGTATATCCAGAGGGGAAATGTCGGTGGTTTTTGACAAAGCTGTGAGAATCTGCATGGAGTGTATCGGAATTGGATAAGAAAAAGCAAAGCGAATGGAAGCGTCACAGGTTCCAGATTCTGTGGGCGTTCCTTACCAACAGTTATCTGGTTGGTTTCGCAAAAGGCAAAATATATGACGGGAAACTGAAGAACCTGTGTGTTCCGGGCCTGAACTGTTATTCCTGCCCGGGAGCCCTTGGATCCTGTCCCATCGGAGCCATGCAGGCGGTGATCGGAAGCTGGAATTTCAGGATGGCGTTCTACGTGGCGGGTTTTCTTGTTTTCGTGGGAGCCCTTATGGGACGTTTTGTCTGCGGATGGCTTTGTCCATTCGGCCTGATCCAGGATCTTCTGCATAAGATTCCTTTTGTAAAAAAGATCGGCACTTTCCGGGGCGACCGGCTTCTCAGGAAATTGAAGTACGTGATCTTTCTGGTGTTTGTGATCCTTCTTCCCATGTTTGTGGTGGATATGCTGGGACAGGGCGCGCCGTATTTCTGCAAACTGATCTGTCCTGCGGGAACGCTGGAGGGCGGGATTCCCCTTGTGCTTCTCAACAGCGCCATGCGTACCGCGGTGGGATGGCTTTATGCATGGAAAAATGTGCTTCTCGTGGTGATCGTGCTTCTGTCTGTCGTCATCTACCGGCCTTTTTGCAAATATATCTGTCCCCTGGGTGCGGTGTATTCGGTGTTTAATCCCATTGCGGTTTTTCGCTACCGGGTGGACAAAGAGGCGTGTGTTCACTGCGGCGCCTGTGCAAAAGCCTGCAAAATGCAGGTGGATCCGTCGGAAACGCCCAATCATCCGGAATGTATCCGCTGTGGATCCTGCAAAAAAGTCTGTCCCACGGGAGCAATTTATTCCGGAATAAATTGTCGGAAAGGATCGGAGACGGCGGTTTCGTCCGTGGAAAAGACAGTTTGAAATAAGATTGACGGATATTCCGGTCGAAAATTGTAGAAAAACAGATAATTATATATATGAATCTGAAAATTCAGATAAAATGGGTTGACAAACAAAAGAAACAGGCATATAATAAAACCACAGGTGGAAACCTGTGGTTTATATGTTCCTGTAATTTAATAACGCGGGGTGGAGCAGTCCGGAAGCTCGTCGGGCTCATAACCCGAAGGTCGCAGGTTCAAATCCTGTCCCCGCTACTTGGAAAGACGTCATATTTCATTACGGTGGGATATGACGCTTTTTCATTTTATCGAAACAATTTTTGGCACCAATATGTGAAAGTATTATTTTTACAGAAAAAAGTTTAAAATATGTGGACGGTTTTCTCCTTCTCATTCGTATTAGTAGTGAAGAGGTAAAAAACAAAATATGAAATATGAAGGAGGAATCTACTATGAAGAAATTATTTGCAGGTATTTTATTTGTGACATTATTAACTGCAGCTGCGGGAACCGCATTCGCAGGAGGACACGGGCGGGGACATCACGGAAACAGCGCGGGTTATTACAGCGGCTCCTGTAGCTATACAGGCGGCTGTGCTCAGGGAAGATGCCATGGGGACGCGGACAATGACGGAGTCTGTGATTACTGCGGAGCCGAAGACGGCGTATGCCACTGGGGGCGGAACTGTGCGGATACGGATGACAATGGGATCTGCGATACATGCGGAAGAGATCTGAGCAGATGCATGCAGGGAAGGTACTGTGTGGATGCGGACAACGACGGAATCTGCGACAACTGCGGATATAACGCAGGCGGGAGCGGCCAGGGCAGTAATTATGCAGACGCGGACAATGACGGAGTGTGCGATAATTACGGAATCGGAAACTCCGGACAGGGACGTCACGGCGGCAATGGCACAGGATGTCACGGAGGCCGCTGCAGATAACAGATGAGGAATGGATATGCGCAGTGAAGAAGAGGCAAACCGGGCGGTTGAGAAGTACGCGGATACTGTCCGGAGAATATGTATCGTTCATCTGAAGAATCATGCGGACACTGAGGACATATTTCAGACAGTGTTTCTGAAGTATGTCCTCAGTTCCGTTTCCTTTGAAAGTGAGGAACATGAGAAGGCCTGGTTTATCCGGGTTACAGTGAATGCGTGCAAAGACCTGCTGAAAAGTTTCTTTCGCAGCCGGACCGTATCCCTGGATGAAATCATAGAGAAACCGTCAGAGATGCCCCAGGACAACAGGGAGGTGCTGGAGGCCGTACTGGAGCTTCCGGAAAAATACCGGGATGTGGTCTATCTTTATTACTACGAGGAATACACGGCGCCGGAGATCGGCAGGATTCTTGGGAAGAAGGAAAATACAGTTTATACGCTGCTGAAACGGGCGAGGAAAATTCTGAAAGACAAACTGGGAGGCGATGAGTATGAAGCGTAAAATACAGGAAACGTTTGATATGATACACGCCGACGAAAAACTGAAAGACAGAACCAGGGAATTTCTAGCGGAAGCTGCGGGAAGTTCCCGGGGGCATTCCTCCATTTTCCGGCTGGCGCCCGCGCTGTGCCTTGCGCTTATTATTCTGGCAGGTTTCGGCGGATGGCAGCTTTATTTTAAACCGGTGTCGGTAATCAGTATTGATATCAATCCTTCGCTGGAACTGGATGTAAACCGCTTTGACAGAGTGGTGGATGTGAAGGAGTATAATGAAGACGGAGAGAAACTGTCGGAATCTCTGGAAATCCTGTTCATGAATTATGAGGACGCTCTGGAAGAGATCATGGCTGACGAGAACGTGCAGACTTATCTTGCCGGGGATCAGGTGATGTCTATTGTGGTCGCCGGGGAGGACGAAAAAAAGACGCAGACCGTTTACTCCAATGTGGAAGCGTGTACCCGGGATCAGGAAAACACCCACTGTTATCATGCGGATTCCGCCGATCTTGAGGGGGCCCATGATGCCGGCCTTTCCTATGGGAAATATATGGCTTATCTGGAACTGAAAGAACTGGATCCGGATATCGCCCCTGAGGATGTACAGGGGATGACAATGCGGGAGATCCGGGACCGGATCGGCCAGCTCTCCGGTAATGCGGATTTAACTGATATTGACGGCAGCGGAACGGATGATAACACAACAGCAGGCGGCAGCTGCAGCGCCGGAAATGGAAATCAATACGGAAATGGAAATGGGAATGGAAACAATGCCGGTACTGGAAACGGCAGCGGCACAGGCGCGGGCAGCGGACAGGAATCCGGCGGACATCATCAGGAAAATTACGGCGGGCACGAAGCAGGCCGGGGACGGCACCATGGAGAATAAATAATACGGAGGCGGCGCTATGCGGATTTTGATTGCGGAAGATGAAAAAGATCTCAACACATTGTTGAAAAAAAGACTGGAAAATCAGAAATACAGTGTGGATGCCTGTTTTGACGGGGAGGAGGCCATCGATTACCTGGCTGTCACGGAATACGACGCGGTGATCCTGGATATTATGATGCCGAAGAAAAACGGGCTTCAGGTTCTGAAATATATCCGGGGACAAAAACGGCATACGCCGGTACTGCTTTTGACCGCGAAGGACAGTATTGAGGACAGGGTGACCGGCCTGGACGCCGGGGCGGACGATTATCTCGTCAAGCCCTTCGCCTTCGACGAGCTTCTGGCCCGGATACGGGTGATGCTGCGAAAGAATTCATCTGCGGAGACGAAGACCAATATCGTCACCACGGCGGATCTTAAGGTGGATCTGAATACCCAGAGAGTTTTCCGGGGAGATAAGGAGATTTCGCTTTCCAGCAGAGAGTTTTCGATCCTCCGGTATCTCTGTATGAATAAAGGAATCGTCCTGTCCAGAGAGAAGATCGAGGAACATATCTGGAATTACGATTACGCGGGCGGCTCCAATGTTGTGGACGTATATATCCGGTATCTTAGGAAAAAGATCGACGAGGGATTCACGCCGAAACTGATCCATACGGTGCGGGGCGCCGGTTATGTCCTGAAGGAGGAAGAATGAAGAAACTGCCTTTAAAATGGAAGCTCACAATTCTCTATACAGCGTTTATGACGATCCTCACTGTGGTGATGCTGGGGGTGCTTCTCTCATTAAGCAGCAGCGAGATCCTTTCTTCTGTGGAACAGGAAATGGAAGA
>DWXL01000202.1 GCA_019119235.1 Candidatus Blautia excrementigallinarum
CCGCTCTGTCCCATTCCCCATAGCGGTACAAGGGAGGCCGCTTATGGGTAGATTCCCCTTTTGAAACGTCTCCACCCTTAACCAGTGGAGGTATGCAAAACAAAATATCCAGTCCGATTAGGGCGCAAGTGAAATTACCATCACTTGCGCCCTCTTTTTATACCCCTTTTTTCGATAAAAAGCCCGCATTTTCTGTATTCAAAAGCAGAAATCGACGGGAGTATCACAAAAAGTCCGACAAGCCTCCTCCTGCTGAACCGTATTTTCTGTCGGTTCGACAGGAACAGCTTCGCTGCGTCGGCTGCCGTTCACCGCCCTCCGAGAGTTTGAAAACTACTCACTTTTCAAACTTTTCGGAGGTAACGGCTATGAGCAAAAAACGTGAAGAAAGAGCAAATTATTATCTTTACATAAATGGACAGGCTGTACCAGTCAGCGAACAGGTTTACCGCGTGTATCAGCACTATGAGCGAAAAGAGGAATACTTTTCCTACGATCTGAAAACGGAAAAGTTCCAGAAGGACACCGCCACTTTTCTGCCCAGCAGAGAGGATTCCTTTGAGCGTCTGCTGGAAACAGACAGGCAGTTTGCTGTTGCCGTTCAGCCCGTGGAGGAACAAGCTGTCTCGTCCGTTTGGCTGGAGGAACTGTTGCAATGTCTGTCAGCGGATGAGAGGATTACTCTCCGCAAACTTTATTTTGAGGACAAGTCAGAACGGATTGCCAGCATGGAGCTTGGAATTTCCAAAACAGCTCTGCATCAGCGCAAAGTCAAGCTGCTTCAAAAATTAAAAATTTTTTTGGAAAACATGGAAAAAGCGTAGACCAAAACCACTCTCCCAACGTGGAAGTATGTGAGAGGATCTGTTTCCCCCATGTAGCTTGACAACTGAATAGACGGCATTTCTGGTACATAAGACCCGAAAAGAATTTAACCCCGAAAATCTGCTGGAAAACGCAGATATGCCGTTTCATGTTTTTTTGAATAAGTGGCTGAAAGAAAACGCTTTTTCCTTTAGCCCAAGTACATACGCGGAATATGCCTACGATGTTAGAAGTCAGATTGAGCCATTCTTTGAGAAACATCCTATTGGTTTGCTCAAAATGTCTGGACGCGATCTGGAGGCATTTTATCGCTATGAAAGGCAGGAACGCGAGGCTTCTTCGCAAGAATTGCTACAATACCACGAGATAATCGTGGCGGCATTTCAATACGCCGTTGAGTTGACATGGCTGAAGGAAAATCCTGTGGCTCATATCAACCCGTGTGCAGATGAAGCCCCCATGAAGCTGTTACAATTCCTATTAGTGTGTATGTCCCCTGTACGAGTTTGCAGGAGGTATATCCTGCTTACATCCCTCCAACATCCCTCCAGCGCCTCAAATTGGGTATCTGGCTGCCGATAATCGAGGAGGGGACGAATTGCTTGTACTTTTGGTGCTTTGCGTCGAAAATGCTGATTTTATAAGGCTTTTTCGGGTTTTTGATGTTTTGGAAAGTGACGGAAAAGACCGTTTTATTCCGGTTCAGGCCATTAGGTTCCGAATGGCCTGAATAACTCAAAATCAAGCGGATCAAACCGTGCCGGTTCGAGTCCGGCCAGCGGCATAGATTTTCCCCGGAAGTGTTTCCAGCGCTTCCGGGGATTTTTCTTTGAGAAGGGACAACAAAGCGGATTTTTATGAAAATTTAATAAAAGTTCACTGAATGAACATTGAATCCGACAGGAAAAAGTGTTATGTTACATCTTGTACTTATTATAAAATCGGAGGAAGAATAACATATGAAACTGGGTGATAAAAAGCCTGAAAAGATCCCCATGTATGTGTATTACATTATCGTGGGCGTGATCATTGTGGTCCTGAACCTTCTTGTGGTTCCTGCCGTACAGGAGAGAAGCGTGCAGAAGACCGATTACTCAACATTTATCGAGAACGTGGAAGAGGGCAATGTGTCCAAAGCCACAGTAGACGAAGACTATATCTACTATGAGATCGGATCGGAGGAGAGCGGGGCGGCCGTTCTCTGCAAGACGGTCAAGATGGACGATCCCGATCTGGTGAACCGGCTTCTTGACGCCGGCGTGACTATGGACGAGGTGCTGCCGGAAAGCCCGTCTATTCTGGCTACATTATTCTTCAGTTATGTGATCCCTATAGGAATCTTTATCCTTCTGGGACGCTGGCTCAGCAAGAAGATGATGAGTTCCATGGGCGGAGGCCCCGGCGGAATGATGTCTTTCGGCAAGAGCAACGCCAAAGTATATGTGAAGTCATCCACAGGCATCAAGTTTGCGGATGTAGCCGGAGAGGACGAGGCGAAGGAGCTGCTGACGGAGATCGTGGATTATCTCCACAATCCGCAGAAATATTCCGAAATCGGCGCTTCCATGCCCAAGGGCGCCCTTCTTGTAGGACCTCCCGGAACAGGTAAGACACTTCTGGCGAAAGCAGTTGCCGGAGAGGCGGAGGTTCCCTTCTTCTCCATTTCCGGTTCTGAATTTGTGGAAATGTTCGTGGGTATGGGAGCAGCCAAGGTCCGTGACCTCTTTAAGCAGGCCAATGAGAAAGCTCCCTGTATCGTGTTTATCGACGAGATCGATACAATCGGTAAGAAACGTGACGGAGCGGGCTTTACCGGAGGCAACGACGAGAGAGAGCAGACTCTGAACCAGCTTCTCACCGAGATGGACGGTTTTGACAGTTCCAAGGGCGTTGTGATCCTGGCGGCAACCAACCGCCCGGATTCTCTCGACCCGGCGCTTCTCCGTCCAGGACGTTTTGACAGAAGGATACCTGTGGAACTCCCCGACCTTCAGGGCCGTGAGGAGATCCTGAAAGTTCACGCGAAAAAGATCAGGATTGCCGATAACGTGCGCTTCGACGAGATCGCCAAGGCGGCGGCAGGAGCTTCCGGAGCGGAGCTGGCCAATATCGTAAACGAGGCGGCGTTAAGGGCTGTGCGCGACGGAAGAAGATTCGCCACGCAGGCGGACTTTGAGGAGAGCATCGAAGTTGTAATAGCAGGATACCAGAAGAAGAACAGAGTTCTTTCCAATAAGGAGAAGCTGATCGTTGCCTATCACGAGGTGGGACACGCCCTTGTGGCCGCGAAGCAGACGGAGTCGGCTCCGGTACACAAGATCACTATTATCCCGCGTACTTCCGGCGCTCTGGGTTATACCATGCAGGTGGACGAGAAAGAGCACTTCCTTATGACGAAAGAGGAACTGGAAAACAAGAT
>DWXL01000203.1 GCA_019119235.1 Candidatus Blautia excrementigallinarum
GGAATCTTTATCGCGGAAAGCCCGAAGGTGATCCGGAGGGCCATGGACGCCGGATATGAACCGATGTCTTTTCTCATCGAGGAAGGGCAGGAGAATGAAGAAACCGAAAGCATTTTTCAAAGCTGCGGGGAAGCGCCGGTATATATGGCGAACCGGGAAACACTGCTTCAGCTTAAGGGATATACTCTTACCAGAGGAATGCTCAGCGCCATGCGCCGCAGAGAACTGCCTTCTGTTGAGGAGATCTGCGGGAACGCCCGCCGGATCGCTGTACTTGAGAATGTGGTGAATCCTGTGAATGTGGGCGCGATCTTCCGGTCTGCGGCCGCCCTGAATATGGACGCCGTCCTGCTCACTGCCGGATGCAGCGATCCTCTGTACCGCCGAGCGGCGAGAGTCAGTATGGGGACGGTTTTTCAGGTTCCCTGGACATGTTTCGACGGCAGGACTCTCTGGCCGGAGAGCGGTATGGAGCTTCTTCGGAAACTGGGATTTCGTACAGCGGCGATGGCTCTTCGTGATGACTCTGTCAGCATAGACGATCCCGGACTGAAAGCGGAGGAGAAGCTGGCGGTGATCCTGGGAACGGAGGGGGACGGACTTGCCGGAGAAACCATCGCGGACTGCGATTATACCGTGCGGATCCCCATGTCCCACGGGGTGGACTCCCTTAACGTGGCGGCCGCCAGCGCCGTTGCTTTCTGGGAACTGGGCAATTAAAACGCAAAAGTTCCTATGAAAAACGCAAGAATAATGCAAAAGTTCCTATGAAAAACGTAAGCGATCATCAGTACAAAAAAGCGCTCTGCACGTTAACTGTGCGGAGCGCTTTTCATAAATTGAAATATATCCTGTCTGCGATAAACGCGGCTGTTTTACGCCAGTTTCTTTCCTGTCAGCATTTCATAAGCCTGCAGGTATTTCTCGATAGTCTTATCCACGATCTCCTGGGGAAGAGTCCAGTTGTTATCTGGATTTGCCTTCAGCCAGTCGCGGGCAAACTGCTTGTCGAAGGAGGGCTGGCCGTGTCCGGCTTCATATCCCTCTGCCGGCCAGAATCTGGAGCTGTCCGGAGTAAGCATCTCGTCTCCCAGAACGATATTGCCGTTCTCGTCTAGACCGAATTCAAATTTGGTGTCTGCGATGATGATGCCTTTGCTCAGAGCGTATTCCGCGCATTTTTTGTACAGGGCGATGGTGTAATCGCGGAGTTTCTCCGCATATTCGCGGCCTTTGCCGGGGAAGTGCTTCTCCAGATGATCGATGCTCTGCTCGAAGGAAATGTTTTCGTCATGATCGCCGATCTCCGCCTTGGTGGAAGGAGTGTAGATGGGCTCCGGCAGCTTGTCGGACTCTTTCAGTCCTTCCGGAAGGCTGATGCCGCAGACAGTGCCGTTCTTCTGATAACTTACCCAGCCGCTTCCTGTAATATATCCGCGCACGATACATTCAATGGGAAGCATGTCCAGCTTGCGGCACATCATGGATTTGCCCTCGAACTTCTCCTGCTGGAAGAATTCCGGCATATCTTTCACATCTACAGAAATCATATGGTTGGGAACGATGTCCTCCGTCATATCGAACCAGAATTTTGACATCTGGGTCAGTACAGTTCCTTTTTTGGTAACCTCATTGTTCAGGATCACGTCGAAGCAGCTGATGCGGTCTGTGGCAACCATGATCAGGCTGTCGCCGTTGTCGTAAATCTCACGTACTTTACCTTCTTTGATGGGTTTTAAAATTTCCATGTTCATACCTCGCCATTGAATTATTGTTTTCTTATATTATGTAGTTTTATTATCACAGTAAAATTATCACTGTTTTCGCAGCCTGTCAAGGAGTTTCTTCCACCGCGGTGATCTTCCTGTAAAAAATAATGGTGAGCACGGTGGTGGCGATCCAGCCGAAGGGCCATGCCATCCAGATTCCCGTACTTGCGAAAAACTGTGAAAGGATATTCGCCAGAATGATACGCAGGATCAGATCCGGGACCGTTGCGATGACAAAATACTTCATGGCGCCCGCGCCGCGGATGATACCGTCGGTAGTCAGTTTAATGGCGATCATAAAGTAGCAGGGACTGACGAAGCGGAGAAATCCCATTCCCGCCCGGATCGCCTCCCGGCTTTCACTTTCCAGGAAGAGCGCCATCATCTGGCGGCTGAAACCGAAATACAGAAGAACGAAAGGCACGGCGGCGATAAGCGCAAGACGCACGCCGGTACGGAACCCCAGAGGAATACGGTCACGCCGGCCGGCTCCTATATTCTGGGCGGTATAGCTGGAAAGACAGCTTCCCAGCGACATGAAGGAATTAATTGCAAAAGTGTTCAGCTTCACGCCGGCGGAATACCCGGCGATCACAGAGGAACCGAAGCGGTTCACAATATCCTGGACAAAAAGATTCCCCACGGAAAGAACGCTTTGCTGCATGATACTGGGTACCGCGATCGCCGCGATCTGGCCGAAAAGATTCCTGTCAAACAGGGAGGAATATTTCCCGGGGAGCTTCTTCAGCCTGCGCCAAAGAGTGACAAGGGCAAGAACCGCGGAAACGCCCTGCGCGAGGAAAGTGGCCCATGCCACCCCGGCTACATCCCAGTGAAAATGCGCCACAAAGATATAGTCCAGAACGATATTTCCCGCGGAAGAGCCGAGAAGGAAATACAGCGGCGTGCGGGAATCGCCAAGGGCCGTATATATGCCGGTACATACATTGTAAAATAACAGAAATGTCAGTCCGTAAATGTAGACATTCAGATACAGGACTCCGTCGTCAAAAATATTCTCCGGCGTGTGGATAAGCCGCATCATAAGCGGGCAGAAAAGCGCTCCGAAAATGGAAAGGACGGCGCTCAGTCCGGCGCAGGAAAGGAAGGCCGTGCTGATGGCTGTCTTCATCTCTCCGAAGTTTTTTGCCCCGAAGCACCGTGACACAACCACGGAAGTCCCCAGGTTACTGCCTACGGCAAACGCCATAAAGATTACGGTGATGGGGTAGGAAGCTCCCACGGCGGCAAGGGCGTGCTCGCCGGCAAACCGTCCTGCGATCATGCTGTCGGCTATGTTGTAGAGCTGCTGAAAAATCACACTGATAAATAAGGGAAGGGCAAACCGCCACAGCGTTTTGTCCGGATGTTCTTTTGTAAGATCTGTAATCATATTATTATTACCTGAAATCAATCGCTGTTTTTAAACTTATGTTCTCAGAACATTATGCCATTTCTGAATGCAAAAATCAATTTTCGCATATACTTTCAGAGACAGTATTGCCATAATTTTCAGCAGGAGGTCTCTCGCATGAAAAAGAAGACAAAAACTTTACTT
>DWXL01000204.1 GCA_019119235.1 Candidatus Blautia excrementigallinarum
ACCGGGATTTCTTCGCAGATCAGGGCGTGGAGCTTGCGCCCGGCCCCAAGGAACTGATGAATATGCAGAGATTTTATCTGTATCTGAATCTGACAAAACCGGACGAGTACCTGTGCCTTTCCTTCAGCAGGTCGGACGCGGCAGGCGAAAAGGCGTCTCCCGCCTATCTTATTCATACTCTGGAGCGCCTGTATCCCGGTCTGACCGTGCAGCAGGCGGAAGAACAGGGGGAGGCGCTTCTGGAAACTCCGGATACAGGATTTGAATATCTTCTGGAGAAGCTGGGCGATCAGGAAGAAAGTCTTGCGGATCCCCTTTTTGAGGAACTTTACAGCTGGTATCTCCGTCAGCCGGAGTACAGCGTCAGAGTAAAGAAACTGACGGAAGCGGCGTTTATAAAAAATCCCCGGGACAGGATCAGCAAAAGTGTGGCGAAAGCTCTCTACGGGGAGGTTTCCCTTCACGGCGCCACCCGTCTGGAACGTTACGCCGCCTGTGCTTACGCGCATTTTCTCCGGTACGGTATGATGCTGACTGAGAGGGCGGAGTACGAATTCCGCGCTATGGATATGGGCAACGTGATCCATCAGGCGCTGGAGAAATTCGCCGGAGAGCTCAGAAGCAGAGGCCTGGAGTGGAAAACGGTCAGTGACCGGGAGCGCGACAGGCTTGCGGAAGACTGCCTCGACCGGGTGGCGGCGGATTACGGAAATACCATTCTGAAGAGCAGCGCCAGGAACCAGTATATGATCCGGCGCACGGAACGTATTCTGAAGCGCACGCTGTGGGCGCTTCAGGAACAGCTGAAACAGGGGGATTTCCAGCCGGAGGGATTCGAGGTGTCCATCGGCGGAGGAAGGATCGACCGTATGGACGTCATGAAGGAGGATAACCGGGTCTATGTGAAGATTATAGACTACAAAACCGGAAACACCACCTTCGATCTGGTCAGCCTGTACCACGGTCTTCAGCTTCAGCTGGTGATCTATATGGACGCCGCCCTTGAGGCGGAGAAGAAGATACATCCCGGCTGTCAGGTGGAGCCGGCGGGAATGTTTTATTACAATGTGAAAGATCCCATGCTCCGGGAGGATGTGGAAGAGGATATAGATACAATCCGCCCCGGACTTCTCAAAGAACTGAAGATGAACGGTCTTCTGGCCGGGGACCGGGACGTTATCGACAGGATGGACAGAACGCTGGTTTCCCTGCCGGTGGCGTATAACAAAGACGGCTCTTTCCGCAGGGGTTCTTCTGTGGCGGACACGGAGCAGTTCAGGATCCTCAGCGACTATGTGAAAAAGAAGATATCCGGGCTCCGGGAAGAGATACTGGGAGGAGACGCGGAAGTTTCTCCCTATGAACTGGGAAAAAACAACGCCTGCACCTACTGCCCCTATCAGGGAGCCTGCGGTTTTGACAAAAAGATTCCCGGATATGAATACCGGCGTCTGAAGGAGTTTCCCGACGGTGAGATATGGAAAGAGATGACGAAGGAGGTGCGGTGAAATGAGCGTGAAATGGACAGAAGAACAGCAGAAGGTAATTTCTCTCAGAAACCGCAGTATCCTGGTGTCTGCCGCCGCAGGATCCGGAAAGACGGCGGTGCTGGTGGAGAGGATCCTCGCCATGCTCACGGATAAGAACCATCCGGTGGATATCGACAGGCTTCTGATCATGACTTTTACCAGAGCCGCGGCGGGAGAAATGCGGGAGAGGATCACATCCGCTCTGGAAAGCGCCTTGTATGAAGATCCCGATAACGAACATCTTCAGAGACAGATGAACCTGATCCATACGGCGCAGATCACCACCATAGACGGGTTCTGTTCCTATGTGATACGCAATTATTTTCACATGATCGGTTTGGATCCCGGGTTCCGCACAGCGGAGGAAGGGGAGATGAAACTTCTCCGGGAGGATGTGGCGAAGGAAGTCCTGGAGGAGGCTTACCGTGCGAAAACGGAAGATTTCATGGCGCTGACAGAATGTTACGCTCCGGGAAAAACAGACGACGGACTGAAAGACCTTGTTTTCCGGCTTTACGACGCGGCTATGAGCCATCCGTTTCCGGAAGAGTGGCTGGAGGAATGTCTGAAGACGTTCCAGGCGGAGGATGTGGAGACGCTGAGAAAAGAACCGTGGATGGATCTTCTGTGGCAGACTGCCGACGAAGAACTGGCACAGGCGGAACGCCTTGCCCGGAGAACCATAAGGATCTGTCTGCTGCCCGACGGACCATATCTTTATGAGGAAGCTCTGGAAAGTGATCTGCAGTTTATCGACCGGGTAAAAAAAGCGGTGGACAGCCGGGATTACGCCCGGACGTCGGAAATCCTGGGAGAGCTTTCTTTTGCCAGACTCTCGGGGAAAAAACAGCCCGGGGCGGAAGAGGCGAAGAAAGAACTGGCAAAGGAACTCAGGGAAGGCGAAAAAAACATCCTGAAAGAACTGGCGGGAAAATATTTCCGCTGTTCAGAGGAGGAGCTTCTCCGTCTTCAGATACAGTGCCGCAGTCCGCTTACAGGCCTTGTGGATCTGACGCGGAAATTCCGGGAGACTCTGGATCGTAAAAAGAGGGAAAAAAATCTGCTGGATTTTACAGACATGGAACATTTCGCCCTGGAGATCCTTGTGAAAAAAGAGGGTGAAACCCTTACTCCTACACAGGCTGCCCGGGAGCTTTCGGAGAAATATGAAGAAGTTCTTATAGACGAGTATCAGGACAGCAATTACGTCCAGGAAATGATTGCCGCCATGGTTTCCGGATGGGTGAAGAACCGGAAAAATATTTTTATGGTGGGAGATGTGAAGCAGAGTATCTACCGCTTCCGTCTGGCAAGACCGGAACTGTTTATGGAGAAATACCACAGGTTTACCCTTGAGGACAGCGAAGAACAGAGGATCGATCTCCACAGAAACTTCCGCAGCCGTCCTCAGGTGCTGGACAGTGTGAATTATATTTTCCGCAGGATCATGGGCGAAGATCTTGGGGGGATCACCTATGACGACAGCAGCGCCCTCTATCACGGGTCTGAATTCCCGGAAGGCGATAGACCTGGGTTCTATGAGACGGAGCTCCTTCTGGTGGAGAAGGATTCCGATGGGCTGAGCGAGGAGAAGGCGGCGCAGAACGCCCAGGAGACGGAGGCTCTTGCCATAGCTTCCGAGATCCGCAGGATCGTAGGCAGGGAGGAGATCCAGGACAGGGGAACCGGAGGTCTCAGGAAAGTGGAATACGGGGATATTGTGATCCTTCTAAGGAGCGCCGCCGGCTGGGCTGAGACCTTCAGCCGGATCCTGGGATCCAAAGGGATTCCTTCGTATACGGTTTCCCGGACAGGATATTTCTCCGCCTCCGAGGTTGTGACTCTGCTCAATTATCTCAGGATATGCGACAATCCTCTTCAGGATATTCCTCTTGCGGGAGTGCTCCATTCGCCGCTCGGCGGCTGTTCCGCCCAGGAGATGGCGCTGATCCGCAGCGAATGTCCGGGCGGGCTTCTCTATGAAAGCCTCTGTGCCTTTGCCGGAGACGGGCAGTTGGTACTGTTTCCCGAAGAGGATGAAAAGGAACGCCTGAAAGAGAAAATCCGCAGTTTTCTGGAACAGCTGGAAGAGATCCGGGATATGGCGGCCTATACGCCTGTACATCAGCTCATCCTCCATATTCTGAAGATCACAGGATATGAACAGTATGTGCGCGCTCTTCCCGGCGGAAGCCAGAGAGGGGCGAATCTGCATATGCTGGTGCAGCGGGCCATGGACTACGAAAAGACAAGTTACAGAGGACTGTTTAATTTTATCCGTTATATCGAAAGCCTGCAGAAATATGAGGTGGATTTCGGGGAGGTAAATCTGTCAGGGACAGGAACCGGCGCTGTGCAGATCATGACGGTCCATAAAAGCAAAGGACTGGAATTCCCTGTGGTTTTTGCCGCGGGAATGGGAAGACAGTTTAATTTTCAGGATCTGAACGCCCGGCTTCTCCTTCACCCTGATCTGGGATTCGGGGCGGACGCCATTTTTCC
>DWXL01000205.1 GCA_019119235.1 Candidatus Blautia excrementigallinarum
CCTTTGGCTTTCTTCGGATCCTCCACCTGCTCGCAGATGGCGACTTTGTAGCCTTTTTCGATCAACCGCTTGATATAAGTCTCCGCAGCATGAAAGGGGACCCCGCACATGGGGGCCCGTTCTTCCAGTCCGCAGTCCTTGCCGGTAAGCGTAAGCTCCAGCTCCTTTGTAGCCGTCAGGGCGTCGTCAAAAAACATTTCGTAGAAATCGCCCAGACGGTAAAATAAAATACAGTCCCTGTACTGCTCTTTTGTTTTTAAGTATTCCTGCATCATTGGTGATAATGCCATATGTCTGCTTCTTCTCCTTTATCCGCAAGGCCTAACGCCTGTATTGTCCTAAATATAATCCAGTCCTATGCTATCATTTTTGCATCGTAATTTCAAGAAAAAACCAAAGGTTTTCTTCTGTTTTCCCGGTTTTCGGGCAGATATTTTATCTATTTGCTCATTGTAGGCAGTGATAATATGCGTTATAATATTTCTGATTTACGAAAGGAGACAACATATGAAAAAAAGAAATTTTACTGTTTTATCCGCACTGCTTCTCAGTGCGTCCTGCATTTTCTCAGGCATTTCTGTTCAGGCGCAGGAAACAGAAGAGCCACAGCAGGCAGAAACAACTTCTGACGCTGCCGCCCTTCCGGATTACAGCCTTGAGGAAAACTGGGCTTACTGCGAAACCGGGGATACCGAAAAGGAAGCAGACGTATTCTTTATCTGCCCTACTGTTTACGGCGGTACAGAGGACAGCTACAACATGGCAATGGATGATAAGGACAGCCGCGAAAGTTTCCTGGGCGCCACAAATATGGAAAAGGGCATTTATGACGAAAACAGCCGTTTCTTCGCGCCTTACTACCGTCAGGCAGGCCTGAACGCCTATGAACTTTCCGACGAGGAGAGAGAACCCTATCTTGCTTCTGCCTACGAGGATATTTCAGCAGCGTTTGATTATTACATGGAAGAGTACAACGAGGGACGTCCCATTATCCTGGCCGGTTTTTCCCAGGGCGCGGATCTCAGTATCCGTCTTCTGAAAGAAAAATTTGACGACGCGGATCTTAACGATCAGCTGATCGCCTGCTACGCGATCGGCTGGCGGGTTACGGAAGATGAAATGAATGAATATCCCCATCTTAAATTCGCGTCCGGCGAGGACGATACCGGCGTGATCGTAGCGTTTAACAGCGAGGCGGAGGACGTTACCTCCTCTCTCATCATTCCCGAGGGAACGAAAACCCTATGCATCAATCCTCTGAACTGGAAAACAGATGAGACTCCCGCGGACAAGACGCTGAATGCAGGCGCCTGCTTTACCGACTACAGCGGTGAGATCACAGAGGAGATCCCGGAGCTTACCGGCGCTTATATCGATCCAGTTCGCGGCGCGCTGAAAGTGACCGATGTTACTCCCGAAGAATATCCGGCGTCCTTAAGTATCTTTGAGGACGGAGTTTATCATCTCTATGATTATCAGTTCTTCTACCGCAACCTTCAGGAGAACGTGAACGTAAGAACGGAAGCTTATCTGAGCGAAAATGCTGTTGAAGACGCAGCGTGATTTATTTAAATAACATTCAGGACATACTGACAAAAGCAAACACAACCCGGTGTATATTCTGCACCGGGTTATACGATATTGGAAGTGTTGTAATAAGAAAACAGATTTAGAATAATAATCGGTATTATGGACGTGATGCAAAACGCCCCTATGAGGCGCGCTTTCATGCTTGTCTTTTTTTTCTTCATATTCCGTCTCCTCTTCAGTCCTTACAGAAAATATGATATCCGCACAGCAGACATAAACCGGAAGCGATTATGATGATCACATTCTCCTCTATGAGCATTCCGATCACCATGCCGATCCCGATACAGAAAAGCATTAGTCCCAGAAGTCTTCCCACTTTCTCATCCCTCTTTTTCTTCCGCTTGTAATATCTTATGAAGCGGATACCACTTCATATACATATTTGCTGCCAAAAGAAGAGGCCGGTCTCCCGTAATTATTTATGAAAAGGGCGCAGCTCTTTGCTGCGCCTAATTCAGACTTCCCGGTACGTTCTGATCGTCAGATCTCCGTGCCTTCTGTTTCGCTGTTATTTTTTCCGAATCCGGAAGCAAAGCGGTCGACAAAATCGGGAACCATATCCAGAACTTTGGTAAGTCCGTCCTGATTCTTAATGTTGACAAGCTTCGTGCTTCCGTTCTGGATCACCAGAACAGCGCTTGGCGTCATCTTACCTGTCATACCGCCTCCGCCGTTGCTCTTCTTATCGCCCTCGAAAGCGCCGGCTCCTACGCCGAAAGCCACATCCACCAGAGGAAGAATGATCGTATCCCCTACATGGATGGCCTCTCCCACTACCGTCTTGGCGGAAATAAAAGCGTCAAGACCTTTGAAAAGAGAATTTACCGTATCCTTGAAATTGTTTTCGTTTGCCATGCTCAGTCCTCCTTATTCTTCCATCGGCTGATGATATATTTTATATTTTTATCAAAATACAGTCTGATCAGTATGACTAAAGGGATGATCCCGTAAATCCTGCCCTTTATCTTTACCTTTCCCTCCAGGAGATTCCTGCTTTCAAATACAGGCCGGATCTCCACACAGTTTTTGTGCAGTGGCATCGTCATTCCCAGCACCGCCAGAACCGCTCCCGTAACAGAGGGATCTTCACTTCCAAATGTCACATAACCTTCGGTTTTCCGGGGAAGCACATGGCGGAGAAGCAGTTTTGCCTCTTTTTTTATATGGGCGATTCCTGCCTTTACCCGTGGATGCTGTATAAGTTCTTTCCACCAGTCTATTTCATCATAAACCTCCCGGATTTTTAAGGCAATATTTCTAATTGTATCCCGAATATTCCGAAGACTCTCCAGGATTCTGTTTAGTATGCCCCGGAAGGATGTGGATATATTCCTGATTTTCCGGACAGGCAAAACGGATTTCTCTTCCTTATCCTGCGATCTGCTGTCCGCATGAGATTTCTCCGTTCTGTCCGCGTCTACTTTCTCTTCATCTACGCATTCCGAAACTGTACCGGCATGGTTTTCCCTATCCTCTGTCAGACGTTCTGCCGTCTGCATATCTCCCATCCCGGCCGGAAATTCCCCGTATGTTTCCGCTTTCTTTGCGGGAACCGTCTCATTTTCCGTCGCCCCTGGCGACGTTGCGGTACGTTTTTTCTTTTTTTTATGAAAGAGTCTGGACAGGGATATTCCAAATATCCGGAGATCAGATTTACGTTTATCCTGACGCATCAGGAATCTTACGCTTATCCCTCCGAACAGCCAGCTTATCCGGACACGTGCCGCCGCGTCCCGGATATTTCCGGCTTTTTTCACTGCCTCGGCGGAGTATCTTACCGGACAGAACAGAACAAGCAGGACCAGAAGAAGCGCCAGTCCCAGCAGGATCCCTGTAAGGATCAGTATGAACTTCATCAGAATCCATAGGATATGTAACATGCCTTCACCTGTTCTTCAAATATTCTCTGATTTGAACGCCGCCGGTTTCCTCATACACTTCCCGGACGATATCTTCCGTCAGCTGAAAAGCTTCCTCTTTCCCTGCGGCGATCCCTATGATCTCCGGACAGAGATCAGCCAGCGACCGCTGCACCAGCGATACTGCCGGAAGAATTTCCATAAGGTTGCGGGGATTATCAGAAAGCGTAAGCAGATAGATCTCCGGAACAATCTTCCCTTCTTCCAGACGGCGCCGGATATTCTCTGTGTCTGTCACCGTTTTTCCAATATAACAGTTGTCGTTCCATTTCAACATATGATCCACTGCTCCTTCTGTTGGGAAACATCTCCTGTAAAGGATTTCCGTTTTGGAAGTAATTTAAACAGGACTGCGTAAAACGCAGTCCCTGAATCATCAGAAATCATCTCTGCGCTGCCGCCCCCAGAGTCCCTGGCTTCTCAGTTCCAGGTATTCCTGATACGCTTTCTCCACGATCTGTTTCTCATTGGAAAAACGCAGAAGATGATAGATCTCATGGAATTTATAGTATCCCGAATCTATGAAATATTCTTCTCTCTGGGGTTTGCTATGATAACTATCTGCCGTCATCAGGTACCAGTGCACTTCCTTTGTGACCATATCTTCGGGAACGGTAAAATTATAGTGGCTTTTCCCGATATATTTCACAACTCTCGCCCTGACGCCGGCCTCCTCCCTTACTTCCCGCAGCGCGGTCTGGATATGGGTTTCTCCCGGCTCTACGGTTCCCTTTGGCAGAACCCAGCCTTCATAACGGTTTTTGTAGGATTTATAGAGTGCAAGTATTTTTCCGCGATAAATTACCACACCGCCACAGCTCGTTGCTTCTATCATAATGCAAATTCCTCCTGTAATGCGTGTGAATATTCTGAACTGTATACAGTATAACTCTTTTTGTACAAACTGGCAAGCGTCAGTGTACAAAGGTATCACGCCCTGTCCGGGTGTTTGACAGTTGAATAAAGAAAAAATCCCCTGCAGGCCGCATAAGTCCTGCTCTTTTTTGTCAACTTTTTTGTTTTAATATATAGCATTTTCTGGTATTATATGTTATAATAAAAAAGGGTGATCTCTATGAAAGTTATGACTTCTAAATCCAAAAATTCCGAGTCCTTTTATATCGCGAAATCTTATATTAATAATGAAGGTAGAAGTACTTCTAAAATCATCCGTAAGCTGGGAACCCTTGCTGACCTGTCCGCAATGCTCCATACTGACCGTGATGGTGTCATGGCATGGGCAAGGGCACAGGCCAGGCTGGAAACGGAGAAATACAAAAATGAAACGGAAGATGCCGTTGTCATGATCCCTTTCCATTCCAACCGGCTTCTGGACTATGACAAACAGAAACTTTTTACCGGCGGCTATCTCTTCCTTCAGTCCGTTTACTATGGCCTGAAGCTGGACTCCATCTGCAGGAAAATCAGGAACCGGCACAAATTCAAATTTGACCTCAATGCCATCCTCTCTGACCTGGTCTATGCCAGAGTCCTGGACCCTTCCAGCAAATGCTCTTCCTTCCAGGCCGCCCAACGTTTCCTGGAACCCCCTTCCTATGAGCTGCATGACGTTTACCGGGCCCTTTCCATCCTTGCGGAAGAACTCGATTTTATCCAGGCCGAAGTCTATAAGAACAGCTTTTTCTTCGGGAAAAGGAATGACAGGTTCCTCTACTATGACTGTACGAATTATTATTTTGAGATTGAACAGGAAGACGGGGATAAAAAGTATGGCAAAAGCAAGGAGCACCGCCCCAATCCCATCATCCAGATGGGGCTCTTTACGGACGGGGACGGGCTTCCCCTGGCCTTCTCCCTTTTCCCCGGCAGCCAGAATGAACAGAAATCCCTGAAACCTCTGGAACAGAAGATCCTCCAGCAGTTCGGCTGCCAGAAATTTATTTACTGCAGCGATGCGGGCCTGGCTTCTGAAGATAACCGGGCATTCAACCACATGGGAGAGCGTTCCTTTATCGTCACCCAGTCCATCAAAAAGCTTCCGGCAGAAGACCGTGAATGGGCCCTGGACGGAAAAGGCTTTAAACGGCTGTCAGATGATTCGCCCGTTGATCTGTCCCGGCTTACAGAAGAGGACCGTCAGGGGCTGTTTTATAAAGAGGAACCCTACACAACAAAGAAACTCCATCAGCGTCTGATTATTACTTATTCCCCTAAGTATGCGGCATATCAGAAAGCTGTCCGTGCGGAGCAGATCAGCCGGGCGGAGAAGATGATCTCCAGTGGTTCCCTGAAAAAGCAGCGGAAAAACCCAAACGATCCGGCAAGGTTTGTAAACAGGATTGCTGTGACCAGGGAAGGAGAAAAGGCAGACATCCACTACTATCTTGACCTGGAAAGGATAGCGGAAGAAGAAAAGTATGACGGCCTGTATGCGGTCTGTACAGACCTGCTGGATGACGATGTGTCAGAGATCCTGAAGGTGAGTGAAGGAAGATGGCAGATCGAAGACTGCTTCCGGACGATGAAGACAGATTTTGAAGCCCGTCCGGTCTATGTGAGCCGGGAAGACCGGATAAAAGCGCATTTTCTTACCTGTTTTCTGGCGCTGCTGCTGTTCCGGCTGCTGAAGCGTGGACTGAAGTCTCCCTGTACCACCCGGCAGCTGCTGGGGGTACTGAGGGGAATGAACTTTGCCGATATAGAAGAACAGGGATTTACACCTGTCTATGAGAGGAACCGGCTGACAGATGAACTCCATGAGGCATGTGGATTCCGGACAGACTATCAGTTTATAACGAAACGAAAGATGAAAGAAATCGAGAAAAAAAGTAAACGAAGGTAAAACATTACCATATATCGATTCCATGGTGAGAAGTGCCACAGCCCAGTATTTTCAAGGGGTTGTGGCACTTTTCTTTCTTCACATGTGTCAAAGATGAGAGTATAACTCTTTTTGTACAAACTGGCAAGCGTCAGTGTACAAAGGTATCACGCCCTGTCCACTGACGCCTGTATTTTTTAACCGTAATAATAGGTGTTAAATATCTCAGAGGCGATGGGAACAGCCGCCTCGCTGCCTGTTCCGCCACCCTCCACGATAATGGCAACCACGATATCCGGATCGTCCACATTGGAATAGCCTACGAACCAGGAATGGCTGGAACCGTATTCGTCATATTCCGCGGATCCTGTCTTCCCTGCGGCCGTATATCCCTGTCCGGAAAGCGCCGTCGCGGTTCCCCGTTCCACAACGCCTTTCATCAGCTCGCCCAGCATGGCGGCCTCATTATTGCTCATCAGACGCTTATAGGATTCCGGTTCCGTAGTGCTTACCACGTCTCCGGTATCGTTTACAACCTGATCGATCAGGTAGGGCTGCATAAGCACTCCGCCGTTGGCGATAGCACAGGTGATCATGGCCATATGGGCCGGTGAGGCGAGGGTGTTTCCCTGTCCGATAGAGGTCTGCATAGTCAGCGGTATGCCGGATTTTCCGTCCAGCGTAAAGGAGCTCTTGCGGAAGGATTCCAGAGGCAGGTCTCTGTTAAAAAGCAGATCCTCGCTGGTGTCCTTTATGGAAGAACCGCCCAGCTCCGTTCCCATCTCCGCAAAAGCGCAGTTACAGGAATTTGCAAAAGCGCTGTAGAAATCCTCCTGGCCGTGGACAGCGCCGTTATAGCACTGGATGGTGTGATCTTCAAGAGTCACGCTTCCCTGGCACAGATAGGAATATCCGTCGAAAGAACCGTGCTTTCGGTAATAATCAAGAGCCATTACGATCTTGAATGTAGAACCGGGAGGATACTGTCCCATGGTTGCCCGGTTCAGAAGGCTGCTGTTCGTCTCGTCGCTTACCAGCCAGTCCCAGTTCTCCCCGAGGG
>DWXL01000027.1 GCA_019119235.1 Candidatus Blautia excrementigallinarum
ATCACCTTATAGAGCGCGTTCTTTATTACCGAATAGGCAAGTCCGGCGGAGATGTCGGATACTTCCGCGCCCTCCTTCTGGGCCTGCTTTACTTTGGAATTCATAAATACGGTGCATCTTGTTCCCAGGTCAATGGGGTGCTTGGCAAAAAGCGCGGCCTTCGCGAAGTCCTGCACGCTGTAGTTCAGAGATTTCGCGAATGTTTCGATGAAAGAGCCGCATCCGGAAGAGCAGGCTTCGTTCAGCTGCACGCTGTCGACAGTCTGGTTCTTGATCTTGATGCATTTCATATCCTGTCCGCCGATATCCAGAATGCAGTCCACCTCCGGATCAAAGAAGGCTGCCGCGTAATAATGAGAAACGGTCTCCACTTCGCCCTCGTCCAGAAGGAGCGCGGCCTTGACCAGCGCCTCGCCGTAGCCGGTGGAACAGGAGTAGGCGATATGAGCGTCCTTGGGAAGCCGGGAATAGATCTCCTGGATGGAGCGGATCGCTGTCTTTAAGGGGCTTCCGTTATTGTTGCTGTAGAAAGAATAAAGAAGGCTGCCGTCTTCTCCCACAAGGGCCGTCTTGGTGGTGGTGCTGCCGGCGTCGATGCCCAGATAGCAGTTCCCCTTATAAGACTCCAGATCTCCTGTGGATACCTTATAGGCTGCCTGACGGTCGTGAAACGCCTGATAATCCTCTTCTGTGGCGAAAAGGGGCTCCATACGCTCCACCTCAAAATCCAGCTTGATGGACTGGCGGAGACGGTCTTTTAACTCTGTCAGAGAAACGGAAACCTCTTCTTTCGCATTCATGGCGGAACCCATTGCGGCGAAAAGATGAGAATTCTCCGGTACGATGGTGTGTTTCTCATCCAGTTTCAGAGTGCGGATAAAGGATTCCTTCAGCTCGGAAAGGAAATGGAGAGGACCTCCGAGAAAAGCAACGTGGCCGCGGATAGGCTTTCCGCAGGCCAGGCCGGAGATCGTCTGATTGACTACCGCCTGGAAAATGGAAGCGGAAAGATCTTCCTTGGTCGCGCCCTCGTTGATCAGGGGCTGGATATCCGTTTTGGCAAATACGCCGCAGCGCGCCGCGATGGGATAAAGAGCTTTGTAATTCTTCGCGTATTCGTTCAGACCGGAAGCGTCCGTCTGCAGAAGAGAGGCCATCTGGTCGATAAAAGAACCTGTTCCTCCGGCGCAGATGCCGTTCATACGCTGTTCGATATTGCCGCCTTCAAAATAGATGATCTTGGCGTCCTCGCCGCCCAGCTCAATGGCCACGTCCGTCTGGGGCGCGGTTTTCTGGAGCGCGGTGGATACTGCGATAACTTCCTGAACAAAAGGAATCTCCAGATGATTGGCCAGGGTTAGTCCGCCGGATCCGGTGATCACCGGATGGAGAGTGACTTCCCCCAGTCTGTCGTATGCTTTCTGGAGAAGATCAGCCAGAGTTTCCTGGATATTGGCGAAATGTCTCTCATAGTCGGCGAACAGAAGATTTTCATTTTCATCAAGAATCGTGATCTTTACGGTGGTGGATCCGATGTCAATTCCCAATGTGTATGTACTCATAAAAAATGAATCTACCTCCTCTTTCTGAAATAAACCTGTATCTTTATGATTAAAAAAAGTCTGTTCTTTCTTATTAAATGTAAAAGTAAAGACCCTAGTCTGTAACATTATACGACAAAGTTTTTAAAATGACAATGTAAAACTTCACCAATCGTTTCTTTACATTTAGAGAAATAAAGGGTATACTTGACGGAAAAAGAAAGAGGTCAGATTATGGCGGAATATAAATTGCTGAAAACAGAAGGACGCGCCAAACGCGCGGAATTCCATACTGTTCACGGGGTGATCCAGACCCCGGTGTTTATGAATGTGGGAACGATCGGAGCCATCAAGGGAGCGGTGTCCACGATGGATCTCCATGATATCGGCACCCAGGTGGAGCTTTCCAACACCTATCATCTTCATGTGCGCCCGGGAGACAAGGTTGTGAAGCAGCTGGGAGGCCTGCACAAGTTTATGGTGTGGGACCGCCCCATCCTTACGGATTCCGGCGGATTCCAGGTATTTTCACTGGCAAAACTCAGGAAGATCAAAGAAGAAGGCGTTCATTTCCAGTCCCATATCGACGGGCATAAGATCTTTATGGGGCCGGAGGAAAGCATGCAGATCCAGTCCAACCTTGCTTCCACCATCGCCATGGCTTTTGACGAATGTCCCAGCAGCGTCGCGGAGCGGGATTATGTCCAGAAATCTGTGGCGCGTACGGCCCGCTGGCTGAAAAGATGCAAGGACGAAATGGCCAGGCTGAACAGCCTTCCGGATACGATCAATAAACAGCAGCTCCTCTTCGGTATCAACCAGGGCGGTATCTATGAAGATATCCGGATCGCCCACGCCCAGGAAATCTCCGAAATGGACCTTGACGGTTACGCGGTAGGCGGCCTTGCCGTGGGAGAGACCCATGAGGAAATGTACCGGATCCTGGACGCGGTGATTCCCTATCTGCCCCAGGATAAACCTACTTACCTGATGGGCGTGGGAACTCCGGCGAACATTCTGGAAGGAGTGGAGCGGGGTGTGGATTTCTTCGACTGCGTATACCCCAGTCGGAACGGACGCCACGGACATGTATACACCAACCATGGCAAAATGAACATGTTCAATGTGAAATATGAACTGGATATGCGGCCCATCGATGAGGAATGCGGCTGTCCGGCCTGCCGCCACTACAGCAGGGCCTATATCCGCCATCTGCTGAAAGCAAAGGAGATGCTGGGAATGCGCCTCTGCGTGCTCCACAATCTTTATTTCTATAATCATCTGATGGAAGAGATCCGCGACGCCCTGGACGCGGGGAATTTCGCGGAATACAAGAAAATGCGCCTGGAGAGTTTCAGACAGGGGGAAAAGGCATAAAAAATACGAAAAACACTTGAAGAAACGTACATTTTTGTGTATGATATTGTTTTGATGACTAATATTATTTTGAAGAAACAGGAGGAATTGGAATGGAAGCCAGCGGAGCAGCCGGTACCGGCATGATGATCTTATGGATCGTTGTAGTTTTTGGAATTATGTATTTCCTGATGATCCGTCCGCAGAAGAAGGAGCAGAAGAGACTTCAGGCAATGATCAACAGCCTGGAAGTGGGAGACAGCATTGTGACGACAAGCGGTTTCTACGGCGTGGTCATTGATATGACAGAAGAAGACGTTATTGTGGAATTCGGCAACAACAAGAACTGCCGTATCCCTATGAGAAAACAGGCAATCGCGGAAGTAGAGAAAGCAGAACAGGCTTCTGCGTAACCGCGTGGAGAGGATCCCCGTCCAAGGCGACGGGGATTTTTCTTTTTTCTGATTCCTGACAGGAATTTAACGATTTTTCGCTTTAACAGGTTGAAATAAATCGGAAATTGCGTTATCATAGAAGGAAATCTGCAGGCATTCTGCGGAACTATGGAAAGAGGGAACAGAAAATGAACTACAAAATCGCTTTGATCCCCGGCGACGGGATCGGTCCGGAGATCGTACGGGAGGCCAGGAAAGTCCTGGACGCGGTCTGCCGGAAATATGATCATACATTCACTTATTCAGAGGTCCTTTTGGGAGGAGCCTCTATCGACGTACA
>DWXL01000206.1 GCA_019119235.1 Candidatus Blautia excrementigallinarum
AACGCCATTCCTTTTCATGAAGCTGCCGGTATCGGTACGGGCAAGGTGATCCGGGAACACTCCACCATCGGTCTTGTGGTCACTACGGACGGGAGTTTCGGTGAATTGCCAAGAGAGAATTTTCTGGAGGCCGAGGAGAGGACCGTGGCGGAACTGAAGAAGCAGGGAAAGCCTTTTCTGATCCTTTTGAATTCACAGTTTCCCCATAAGGATGAGACACAGCGTCTGGCGGAGAAAATCCGGAATAAATACGGGGTTTCTGTAGTGCCGGTAAGCTGCGAGCAGCTCCGCAAAGAGGATATCACACGGATTCTGGAGCAGGTTCTTTATGAGTTTCCGGTAAGCGAGATCCGGTTCTATATTCCCAAGTGGGTGGAGATGCTTCCGGTCGATCATGAGCTGAAAAGCCAGATCATTGGACGGATCCGGGAGCTTATGAAGACTCTGGTCCATATTAAAGACGTAACGAAGGAAGCGGTGAAGATCGATGGTCCCTATGTGCAGGATACGCTTCTGGATGAAGTGAATCTTTCCGACGGAGTAGTACGTGTGAGGCTGCAGATCCGGGATGAGTACTATTATCAGATATTAAGCGAACTCTGTGGCGTTCCCATGGAGAGCGAATATGATCTGATCCATACGATGAAAGAGTTGGCGCAGATCAGAGAAGAGTATGTAAAAGTAAAGCCTGCGCTGGAATCGGTAAAGGGAAGCGGATATGGCGTCGTTGTGCCGGAACTGGAAGAGATTCAGATTGAGGATCCTTCCGTGATACGTCAGGGGAATAAGTTCGGTGTGAAGATCCGTTCAAAGAGCCCTTCCGTTCATATGATCAAGGCAAATATCGAGACGGAGATCGCGCCCATCGTGGGAACGGAGCAGCAGGCGGAAGACCTGATCCGGTATATCCAGGAAAGCGGGGACAGAGGCGAGAGTATCTGGGAGACCAATATCTTCGGCAAGTCTATTGAACAGCTTGTGCAGGACGGGATCAGAAACAAGATTGCAGCCATCGGAGAGGAAAGCCAGGCGAAGCTGCAGGATACCATGCAGAAGATCGTCAACGATACCCGGGGCGGCCTAGTATGTATTATTATCTGAAAAAGAATTCTTACAATTAAAACATATATCTGTGTACAGGGTAGAACCTGCCATAAGCTGGAAAAAGTGTTCCTCTGTACACGGATCTGGTTTTATTTGCATACTTCATAAATGTTTTTCTATAATTGACTTATCGCATAATTCATTTTATAATGTAGAAAAATGTAATTTGGAGTTGAGCGTATGTATAAGAAATCACCGCAGGGGTGGCTGAAGCATTGGGATTTTATCCTGCTGGATATTATCGTTCTTCAGGCAGCCTTTATTATTGCTTATTTCCTGCGGATGGGTTCCGGAAACCCATATGAGAATTTTCTATATAGAAGTGAGGCTGTTGTTTTTATACTCTGCCAGATTGCCATGTTCTTTTTTGGACAGCCGTACCAGGCAATTTTAAAACGTGGTCTTTATGCTGAATTTACCAGAACTTTAAAGCATGTCTGCCTCGTAATGCTTCTGGCGGTGTCGTATCTGTTTATTACACAGCAATCTGCATCCTATTCCAGGATGATGTTGGTTACAACGGCTGCTTTGTACTTCTTTTTAGACTATTTTGCCCGAGTGCTGCGTAAGTGGTGGGTGCTGAGAAAAAACAGCTATGCGGATAAACGTTCCATGGTGCTTGTGGCGTCTTTGGATGATGTCACAGACACATTACATAAACTTATGAGTTCACCTGTCCAGGAATTTACGGTTACGGCAATTGCTCTGCTGGATACGGATCTGACAGGTGAGACTATAGAGAACATTCCTGTGGTGGGCGATGTCAACACTGTTAAAGAGTATCTCTGCCATGAGTGGGTTGACGAGGTGTTTGTTAAGCTGAACAGCGAGGATTCTTATCCCAGTAAACTGATCGACGATCTTGTTGTTATGGGGCTTACTGTACATCTTAGTCTGGATATCATGGAACGCCCATTAAGCGGTAAAAAGTATATAGAACGGATCGGAGATTTTACTGTTTTAACATCCAGCGTTAATATGACTTCTCTGAAGCAGATGTTTTATAAGCGGGTGATGGACATTATGGGCGGTATCGTAGGATGTCTGATCACGGTCCTTTTGATCATTATCATTGGTCCTATGATCTATCTGAAATCGCCCGGCCCGATCTTCTTTTCCCAGGTCCGCATCGGTCTGAACGGAAAGAAGTTCAAGATTTACAAATTCCGCAGTATGTACATGGACGCGGAGGAGCGCAAGGCGGAATTGATGAAGGATAATAAGATGGATGGTTTCATGTTCAAGCTGGATTATGATCCCCGTATCATCGGGAGCGAGAAAACCGGCAAAGACGGCAAACCTAAAGGGATCGGCAATTTTATCCGCAGGACTTCGCTTGACGAATTTCCTCAGTTCTGGAATGTGCTGAAGGGCGATATGAGCCTTGTAGGAACAAGACCGCCCACAGTGGATGAATGGGAACAGTATGAGCTTCATCACAGGATCCGTATGGCCACCAAGCCGGGAATCACAGGTATGTGGCAGGTAAGCGGCAGGAGCGATATTACCGATTTCGAAGAAGTTGTCCGGCTGGATGCGGAGTACATAGAGAACTGGACGATTGGTCTTGACATCAAGATTCTTCTGAAAACCGTCCTTACTGTGTTGAAAAATGACGGCGCGGTATAGGATAATATGTTGTCTTTCAAAAGCAGGCTGTTTTTTCAGTCTGCTTTATTTTTGGTTCGGTGATCCGAAACAGATGGGTCGGAGAACTGTGCAGTCCGGCGTATAAAATCTCTATAATCAGATTGTGAAGCAATTTTACACAATCTGAGAAAAGGAGAGAAATGTTATGAAATCACTGGAAGTTACGGTCCGCCAGGTCAGTATGGAATGGCTTGGCATGAAGAAACTTGTGGTAAAGCAGTCTACTTACGCGAAGTATGAATCGATTGTGGGAAATCACATCGTAGAATGTTTGGGAGATATTCCCCTCTGCAGAGTGAACTCTGCCATGATCAATGCCTTTGCCGCGGAAAAAATGGGAATACAGTCGGACAGCCGCAGGGGAAACTGTGAGAAAGGCGTTATGTGCGCTAAGACGGTGCGGGATATCTGTACGATCCTGAAGTCTATCATCCGATACGGAGAGAATGAATATCATCTGCAGAATCTGGTGGGAAATACAGTGCTTCCCCGGGCGAAAGCGACAGAGAAAGAAATACTGAATGTAAACGAGGTGAGAAAGTTCGAGAGATATCTTCGGGAGAACCAGGATGTTCCCCGGTGCGCAGGGCTTCTTTTGTGTCTCTATACAGGGATGCGGCTGGGCGAGATCTGCGCACTGAAATGGACGGATATCGATCTGAAAACCCGCACGCTGTGTATTTCGCATACAGCCCAGAGGATCGCGGCCGCGGCGGGAGAGGGTCTGCCCCGTACCGTGGTGATCACGGATTTTCCCAAAACAGACGCCTCGAAGCGTGTGATCCCCATTCCGGATACTGTGTTTCCGCTAATTCGGAGTAGATTCCCGGGATTGGGGAAGGATTTTTATTTTCTGACGAATTCGCCCCGCCTGATCGAACCCAGGAATTACCAGTATTTTTTTGAAAAAGTGCTGGAACGGGCGGGGGTCCGCAGGGTGAATTTTCATATTCTCCGCCACACCTTTGCCTCCAGATGTGTGGAGGCGGGTATGGACGTTAAAACATTAAGCGAGATCCTCGGACATTCCAGCACCGGGATCACGCTGAATTATTATGTGCATTCCTCCATGGAATCCAAGAAGAAGCAGCTCAACCGGCTCAGGTTCGGCCGCTAAGTTTATCTTTTATGCAGTTCCATCCACTGCCGGATGTACCGGATCTGTTCTTCGTCAGAGACAACCTGGGACGCAGGATCGTTTCCGGCCGCGAGACAACAGAACAGCACGAAGGACTGAAGCAGAAAGAACAGTAATAGAAACAGGATCATGTAAAGGCCTCCTTTTTCTGTTGATATCTTTCATTATTGGCAGTTCTGTGTTTTTTATGCAGAAAGATGCAATTCGCAAAGAAATCTTCTCCGGAATACATTAAAATAAAACCTCTTTTTCTGGAGTATATTCA
>DWXL01000207.1 GCA_019119235.1 Candidatus Blautia excrementigallinarum
ACGCCCCCTTGCTCTGGAACATCTGACACTGGAATCCCGAAGGGAGGTTTCGTAAGCTATGGATGGAAAATATTTTTTCAATAACAAAGATATCACGATGAACCTGTGTATCCAGATCCGGGATGTGATCGACATCATCAAGGAACGGAGCCATCTTTCTTTCCAGGATGCCGCCGGAGCCTTTTACCATTCCAAGACGTATCAGGTTCTGCAGAATACCGAGAATACGCTTTGGGCGGAGTCAGCGGGCTATATTGCAGACCGGTTCTATGAAGAACAGGAACAAAAAGAATTACAGACAAACTGAATATTGAAGCACTATGTTTAAGAAGGGAACTACCTATAGGATAGGCGGTTCCTTTTTTTGTGCGGAAAGGAATGTGCATGAAATCTAATTATCAACCGAAAGAAACTATCCATAAACAAACTCACAGGAATGTTATCTCCTCTTTTACAGGGAAATACACATTTCTCAGCAATTTTTATCCGGCTCCTGTCACCTACATGGGGCAAACCTACGCCAATAATGAAGCCGCTTTCCAGGCGCAGAAGACCAGCTGTGCGAAAGAGCAGCAGCAATTCTCTATTTTCCGCCTGCATAACCCGGCAGAAGCCAAAAAGCGTGGAAAGAAACTCACGTTGCGCCCGGACTGGGACAAGGTAAAGATTTCCCTGATGTATGAAATCTGTATGTGCAAGTTCATGCAGAACCCAGAGCTGCGGGATGCCCTGCTTGCCACAGGAAACAGCCTTCTCATAGAAGGCAATACCTGGGGCGACTACTTCTGGGGCAAGGTCAACGGCCACGGAGAAAATCAGTTAGGGCTTATCCTGATGGATGTACGTGAAAAGCTGAAATGGAGTTTGGAAATGGAAAATGAAATTGCATGAAGGGGTGAATGAACCATGGAAGAAAAGAAGCAGACGGTCTTAACGCTGAAATTCATCGGCATAGATGATTTTTCCTGTCCCACATACCAGGATCAGTATAGCCGCTTATGGAAGGACCTTAACCTGGGACATTCCGAAAATCCAGACTTATATTCTGTTACAGGCAATGACATGGATGGGGAACCAGTATCTCCAATCCGACAGGAACATATCTTTGATCCGGAACCATTCCGGAGAAATCCGTATGAGTTCCAGTATATGCTGTTAAGCCGGATGCAGAGTGACTGTGAATATTTTCTCGGCTATGGGAACCGGAGTGTTACCATCTTATCCGGGAATGATCCGCAGCATCATATTGACCGCATGAAAGAATTATGGGAGGAGCTTCCTGCAGACGGAAAGCCGGAATGGCTGACCTGGGAGCAGCTTCTCACATACGAAAAAGCAATGTGTAACGAATAACCATAATGATTACGAAGGATCTTCCGGCCAGGGAGGTCCTTCTTTAGCAAAGGAGAACGATGCCTTATGAAAATTACGATCTATCAGATCATCCCGGAATTGGATCAGCACAGGCTGATGTTTATGCCGCTTTCCTATTTTCAAAAAGCCGGATATCCATCACCGCCCGCGGAAATTTATGAGTCTGTATTCTACGGAGAGACTGAAGTCACCACGCTGGAAGAAATCTACCGGATTTTTAACCGCAAAGATGAAGCGGATACCCGCTATCTGGAAAAGATTGGTTTTACCGGACATTCCATGTCAGTCTCTGACATTGTGGAAGTACAGGACTCATCGGGAGAAAGCCACTTCTATTTCTGTGATACGTTTGGCTTTCCTCAAATATCATTTCAGAAAGAACGCACCATGCTGCCCGTCCAGAATCATGATTATATCTCTTATGAGCAGGTCAGCCGGTCCAAGTCCGGTTATCTGGCCTATATGGATAACAGCGGAATTTCTATTCATCCTTGTATCCAGGTTCAGCTCCAGCGCTGCAAATACAGTCAGTGCCAACTCGGCTACCGGCTCTGTTACCGGGAGAAGGAAGGGATACCTGCTCGGCAGAGAGAATTTCTGGAACGTCCAGTTGTCCTTCTGTTTGAGGACACGCTAGGGCCAGCTCCGGAAAATTTATGGTATCACAGCCCTAAACCTTCGGTTTGGATCTCCCGGCACCCGGCGCACAGCCCACTAAACCTGAAGCTGGTGGAAGAATGGTGCCAGAGCCAGAATATAACCTATGAATATCTTTAAGAAAGATGGGAGGAAAAGCTATGATCAAAGAAAGAAAAGGAAATCTGCTCCAGGCAGATGCCCCGATGATCGCCCACCAGGTTAACTGCCAGGGTGTCATGGGAGCCGGTATCGCCAGACAGATCCGGGAAAATCTCTTAACTGCAGGCCAGTATCGGGAATATCAGCAGCTCTGCAAAAAGAACAGGGAAGCCCTTCTTGGCGCCTGTTATCTGACGCAGCAGAAGGATTCGCTGCGCTATGTGGCACATCTGTTTGCCGAGAATATTCCCACAGGCAGAAGATTAGATACCGATTATGCAGCACTGAGACAGAGCCTGACTGCCATGATGTTCCTGGCAGCACAGCGGGAATTATCGCAGATTGCCATTCCCGGTTATCTGGGATGCGGGCTTGCAGGCGGTGACTGGGAAACGGTCTACAGCCAGATCCTTATGCCTCTGTTTTCCGAGTCTTGCTTTACCCTTACCATCCTGTACCTGCCGGACAGCATCCGGCGTCTCTGGACGGAATTTGGAGACATCACTATGAACCCGGAAACAGAATGTATTGAGCAAGCCTGGCACGGATTTTCATCCGGAACACACCGGGAAGAAATCTGGCACTGGTTTGAAGAGACATTTCAGATCAGCGTGGCGGAAGATCTCATGTACCCAGACAATACAAATAGAATAATAATGAGGTGATAACGTTATGAAAGAAAAGATTAAATGCAGCGAATGTGAATTTTGCAAATCCTTACGCCCGTATGGAAACAGTCGGGCATCTTTTCGCTGTAAACATCCGGATTAGCATTATATTTTAGATTATTTTCAGGAACACAGAATGTCGAAAGATCCAGGATTCCTGGATTATGGAAAGGCCTGGTCCGATGAGGTTCCGATAAAGACCTCTCCGGCATGGTGCCCAAAGAAGAAAAGCAAATAACAAATGACTTGGAGCCGCCCTCACGGACGGCTCCTTTCTATGTTTCCGGATCGAATTTGTAGCCTACACCCCAGACAGTCCGAATGTATTGCCTGTCAGTATACTCCCGAAAC
>DWXL01000028.1 GCA_019119235.1 Candidatus Blautia excrementigallinarum
GACCGTACTTTCGGAACTCTCCTGGGCGCGGAGATCACGAGAAAAACGGAAACAGGACTTCCGGAGGATACCATCGTGATCCGCTGCAAGGGATCCGGCGGCCAGAGTTTCGGGGCTTTTATCCCGGCAGGCCTTACCCTGGATCTCACCGGAGACAGCAACGACTATTTCGGCAAAGGACTCTCCGGCGGAAAGCTTATCGTACGTGTACCGGAAAAAGCGAAGTATAAAGCCGAAGAGAACATCATTATCGGAAACGTGGCTCTCTACGGGGCCACCGGCGGAAGCGCCTTTATCAACGGCGTGGCCGGGGAACGCTTCGCAGTGCGCAATTCCGGCGCAAACGCTGTTGTGGAAGGCGTGGGCGAACACGGATGCGAATATATGACGGGCGGACGCGTGGTCGTTCTCGGAAAAACAGGGAAAAACTTCGCCGCGGGAATGAGCGGGGGGATCGCCTATGTGCTGGATATCAGCAATACCCTGTACAGAAACCTGAACAAGGCGATGATCTCTATCGAAAAGGTAGAAAATAAATACGATAAAAAAGAGCTGAAGGATTTGATAGAAGCTCATGTAAAAGCCACCGGATCAAAACTGGGAACAGAGATACTGGCAGATTTCGACAGTTATCTTCCCCATTTTAAGAAACTGATCCCCTATGAATATAAGAAGATGCTTACATTAAGCGCCAGACTGGAGGAAAAAGGTCTGACGACCCAGCAGGCCCAGATGGAAGCTTTCTATGAGAGCATTGGCGAGAACAGGAAGGAGGAATAACTGATGGGAAAGCCAACAGGATTTTTAGATTACGAAAGAGAAACGGCAAAAGCGCTGGATCCCAAAGTCCGGATTGCGGATTTCCATGAGTTCCGGATTCCCATGAGCAGAGAAAAACAGAGACTTCAGGGAGCCAGGTGCATGGCCTGCGGCGTGCCTTTCTGCCAGTCGGGGATGATGATCGGCGGAATGGCGTCCGGCTGTCCCCTTCATAACCTGGTGCCGGAGACCAACGACCTGGTGTATACAGGAAACTGGAAGCAGGCTTATCTGCGTCTGAGCAAGACGCACAGTTTTCCGGAATTTACCGGCAGAGTCTGCCCTGCTCTCTGCGAAGCGGCCTGTACCTGCAATCTGGATGAAGAGCCGGTAGCCACGAAGGACAATGAGCGCGCCATTATCGAGACCGCCTTTGAAAAAGGGTGGGTGCAGCCCCAGAAACCAAGGGTGCGGACAGGAAAAACCATCGCGGTCATCGGAAGCGGTCCCTCCGGACTCGCCGCCGCGCAGCAGCTGAACCGGAGAGGGCACAGCGTGACAGTATATGAAAGAAGCGACCGGCCGGGAGGGCTTCTGCGCTACGGGATCCCCAACATGAAGCTGGAGAAATCGGTGATTGACAGAAGGATAAAACTCATGGAGGAAGAGGGCGTGCAGTTTGTCCTGAACACAGACGTGGGGAAGGATATCGCGGCGGAAGAGCTTCTGAAAAAATACGACCGGGTGATCCTCGCCTGCGGCGCCTCCAATCCCAGAGATATCCAGGTACCGGGAAGAGAGGCGAAGGGGATTTACTTCGCCGTGGACTTCCTGGGAAAAGTGACCAAAACTCTTCTGGACAGCGATTTTGAGAAAGTTCCCTTTGAACTGGCAAAGGATAAAAACGTTCTGGTGATCGGCGGGGGAGATACAGGAAACGACTGTGTGGGAACAAGTATCCGCCTGGGAGCGAAGTCTGTCACACAGCTGGAAATGATGCCCATGCCGCCGAAAGAGCGCGCTGCGAATAATCCCTTGCCTCAGTGGCCCAGAGTACTGAAGACTGATTACGGTCAGGAGGAGGCTATCGCCGTATTCGGCAGTGATCCCAGGATCTATCAGACTACGGTAAAAGAATTCATCGCCGACAAAAAAGGAAATGTGTGTAAAGCAAAGATCGTGAAACTGGAAAGCCGTAAAGACGAAAAAACCGGAAGAATGACGATGGTTCCCGTAGAGGGGAGCGAGAAAGTGATCCCCGCGGACCTGGTCCTCATCGCGGCAGGATTTCTGGGAAGCCAGAAATATGTCACCGATGCTTTCAAAGTGGAGGTTGACCAGAGAACAAATGTGGCCACGAAACCGGACGGGTACGCATCTTCGGTTCCCCGCGTTTTCGCGGCGGGCGATATGAGGCGGGGCCAGTCCCTGGTGGTATGGGCGATCCGGGAAGGCCGGGAAGCCGCCAGAGCGGTGGACGAATCCCTGATGGGATATACGAACCTCTGATCTGCTGTACGGTGAAAATACCGTACATTCTCCAAAAAAATACCGCGCATTCCCAAAAAGAATGTTGACAGAAAAATATATGGTTGCTATAATACCTGCATGAACAAAGGCGTTCTTCTGACGGGATATCTGTCAGAAGTGCGCTTTTTTTATTCTTATTACAATCTGCCGGAAATGATAAGGAGAGAAGATTATGGGTAATTATACAAGAGAAGAGATTCTCAGAATCGCAGAGGAAGAGGATGTGGAATTCATCCGTCTTCAGTTCACGGATATGTTCGGAGTGATCAAAAACATCGCGGTGACGGCGCGGGAACTGCCAAGGGCTCTTGCCGGACGGTGCACCGTGGACGGATCGCTGATCACGGGAAAGGGGGACGGCTGTGTCTCTGATCTTTATCTGAGACCCGATCCGGATACCTTCACGATCCTTCCGTGGAGACCGCAGCAGAGCCGCGTGGCGAGGATGATCTGCGACCTTTATTGTCCCGACGGAAAACCCTGCGGGGAAAGCCCGCGCTATATCCTGGAAAAGACAGCGGCAGCCGCTGAAAAAGAGGGATACACCTGCTATATTGACCCGGAGTGTGAATTTTTCCTTTTCCACACGGACGACAACGGGATCCCTACCACGGTTACCCATGAACAGGCGGGCTATCTGGATGTGAGCCCTCTGGATCTGGGAGAAAACGCAAGACGCGATATGGTGCTGACTCTGGAAGATATGGGGATCGAGGTGGAGTCCTCTCACCATGAAAAGGCTCCCGCGCAGCATGAAATTGATTTCCGCTACGGCGAGATCCGCAAGACCGCCGATAATATTATGACCTTCCGGATGGCGGTACGCACGGTGGCGAAACGCCACGGCCTCCACGCCACCTTTATGCCGAAACCAAGGTCCGAGACGGCCGGTTCCGGCATGCACCTTCATTTTTCACTTTTCAAAAACGGCAGGAATATTTTTGACAGAGATGGCGCGTCGGGAGAACTGAGCGACGAGGCTCTTTATTTCATCGGCGGC
>DWXL01000208.1 GCA_019119235.1 Candidatus Blautia excrementigallinarum
GATAAAGAGGAAGTTCGCGCCGCCTGTCTCCTCAACTTTGGTTCTGGTTGCGGCGTCAAGATACATGTTCTCGTCAAACCCGTTGCGGTGTGCTTCCATGATGGCGTGCATACTCATCGCATAGTTAAGGCCCGCTTTGATGTGGCCGGTTCCGTGAGGCGCCGCGCGGTCGAAGTCGGATACACAGATGGTGATCGGCTTTACACCGCCTTTGAAGTAAGGACCTACGGGAGTTGTAAATACACGGAACTGATATTCGTCGGCCGGTTTCACTCCGATGACAGGGTTGGAACCGAACATATACGGACGGATATAAAGTGTAGCGCCGGAACCGTAAGGAGGTACATATCCTGCGTTTGCCTTTACGGTATCAATGACAGCCTGAACGAATCTTTCTTTGGGGAAAACAGGCATTTCCAGACGCTTTGCGGAGTTCTCCAGACGCTCTGCATTCAGGTCGGGACGAAAACACACAATCTGGCCTTTCTCTGTAGTATAGGCTTTCAGACCTTCAAAAACTGTCTGTGCATACTGAAGAACGCCGGCGCACTCATTGATCACCACATTTGCATCCTCTGTGAGTTTACCTTCGTCCCAGGATCCGTTTTTGAATTCTGATACATAACGATAGTCGGTTTTTACATAACCGAAGCCCAGATTTCCCCAGTCAATGTTCTTTTTTTCCATAATTCATCCTCCTCGTTTAACGCTTTAATTCTTTACCACATATATTAGCACTTTTGTATTGCGACTTCAATGAAAACTTGTATTTTCCCGGTCTCTTAGGTATAATGAAAAAGACGGAAAACACCACAAGTTTATACGGAGAAAAGAATGGAGAACAGAAAAGAACAGGAACCTGCGGTGCGTACAGAACTTTACAGCGGACTCGGCGGAGAAAGAATACGAAGCATTCTGCTGATCATATCAGGCATTATCCTTGCGGGAGGCATGGCCGCGGGGCTTCTGATAGTTCAAATCATTCAGGCTGTGATGAGAAACGGGAGCGCGGTTCCCACAGTTGTCACCGCGGCAGGTACGGCTGCGGGAATTCTGATGCTGTACCAGGGTGTCAGTACGCTGGGGCGTATGGCAAGGTTCAAAAAATATATAAAGACTCTTGGAAACAGAACATATTGTGACTTTACAGAACTGGCAGCAGCCGTGGGAAAACCGGTCGGTTTTATAAAAAAGGACGTCCGCCGGATGATACGCAGGGGATGGTTCCTGGAAGGGACGACAGATCAAAAGGAAACATGTCTGATCACCAGCCGGGAGACCTACCGCCATTATGAAGATCTGCGAAAGGAAATAGAACTGAAAAAAAGCCGTGAGGAACAGGAGGCGGCCCGCAGAGCAGATCTGTCGGAAGAGGTACGGGAAGTTCTGGATAAAGGCGATGAGTTTCTTGCAAAGATCCGCAGAAGCAGGGAAGCGGTCCGGGGCGGGGAGATTTACGGAAAGATCGAAAAAATGGAACATGTTGTGGGCAGAATTTTTGAGAGAGCCCGGGAACATCCGGAGATTGTGCCGGATCTGAAAAAAATGATGGATTATTATCTTCCCATGACCGTGAAACTTCTGGAAACTTATGAAGATATGAACAGTCAGCCTGTTCAGGGAGAAACAATCCGAAATTCCACAAAAGAGATAGAAAATACACTGGACACACTGAACAGTGCTTTTGCCAAACTACTGGATTCTGCTTTTCAGGATGCTGCCTGGGATGTATCCAGCGACATTTCAGTCCTGAATACACTTCTGGCTCAGGAAGGACTGACAGGCGGTGATTTTACAAAAACACAGAATTAAAAGGAGAACAATATGAGTGAGGAAATGAAGAACAGCACAGAGATGCCGTCTCTGACCCTGGAACCGGAACTTGTTAAGGCGAAAGAATCCGAGATGATACCGGCCGGACCTCTGATGGAAGAGAGCTCGGAAATGAATGAAGTACAGAAAGAGATGGCCGGAACGGTGCTGACAGCAGAGGAGCAGGAAATGGTGGATTCTTTCGCATCAAAGATCGATGTGGAGAATACCGCCCAGATCATGCAGTATGGAGCCGGAACTCAGAAAAAAATGGCGGATTTTTCGGATGAAGCTCTCAAAAATGTAAAATCTCAGGATCTGGGAGAGGTCGGGGATCTCCTGACGGATGTAGTCGGAGAGCTGAGAGGATTTGACGCAGAAGAGGAAAAAGGTCTGTTCGGTTTCCTTAAAAAGCAGGCGAACAAAATTGAGAATCTGAAAAACAAATATGACAAAGCGGAAGCAAATGTGGAAAAGATCATGGATTCTCTTGAGAAACATCAGATCCGTCTTCTCAAGGACTCTGCCATGCTGGATAAAATGTACCAGCAGAATCTGCTCTATTTTAAAGAACTGTCCATGTATATCCTTGCCGGAAGGAAAAGCCTGTCGGAAGTGCGGAACGGAAAACTGAAAGATCTGGAGGAGAAGGCTCGCATAAGCGGACTTCCCGAGGATGCTCAGGCGGC
Source organism: Candidatus Blautia excrementigallinarum (assembly GCA_019119235.1). Classification (GTDB taxonomy): domain Bacteria; phylum Bacillota; class Clostridia; order Lachnospirales; family Lachnospiraceae; genus Blautia_A; species Blautia_A excrementigallinarum. The sequence continues at coordinate 2,502 of DWXL01000208.1, forward strand.
AAGGGACCTTGACAGTAAATGCAGCCGTTTCGAGAAAAAGATCCATGATCTGGAACTGACCAGAATGATCTCTCTTCAGACCGCACCGCAGATCCGGCTTGTCCAGAATAATGATATCATGATGGCGGAAAAGATCCAGACAACGCTTGTGAACACGATTCCTCTCTGGAAAAGCCAGATGGTGCTTGCCCTTGGCATTGCGCATTCTACAGAAGCTGCGTCGGCACAGCGGCAGGTATCAGATGTTACGAACGAGCTTCTTAAGAAAAATGCGGAAACTCTTCATATGGCGTCTGTGGAGACGGCAAAGGAGTCTGAGCGCGGAATCGTAGACATGGAAACTTTAAAGAAAACAAATGTGGAGCTGATCCAGACGCTGGATGACGTGATGAAGATCCAGAAAGAGGGAAGACTGAAGCGGCAGACAGCAGAAGCAGAGATGCAGCGTATGGAAAATGAGCTGAAAGCAAAGCTTCTGGAGATTCAGAGTTAAAAAAGAGAAAGGACTGCAGCATTTTCTGACATTCGGATTTTGCAGCAGTTCTTTGAATTTTTTCGGGAGGAAGATTATGTATCGGGATCATACAAAAGTTGTACAGATCGGAGACAGGAAGATCGGCGGAGGAAATCCGGTCCTTATCCAGTCCATGACAAACACCAGAACAGACGACGTGGAAGCTACGGTAAAACAGATCCTTGAGCTGGAGGCGGCAGGATGCGAGATCATCCGCTGTGCCGTTCCGGATATGGCCGCGGCGGAAGCGTTGACAGAAATCAAAAAGCAGATCCATATCCCTCTGGTGGCGGATATTCATTTTGATTACCGGCTTGCCATCGCGGCAATAGAGCACGGTGCGGACAAGATCCGTATCAATCCCGGCAATATCGGAAGCACAGACAGGATCCGGGCAGTAGTCAACGCGGCGAAGGAGCGGAATATCCCCATCCGCGTAGGCGTGAACAGCGGATCCCTGGAGAAAGAGCTGGTGGAGAAATACGGCGGCGTTACGGCGGAAGGACTGGTGGAAAGCGCCCTGGATAAAGTGAAGATCATCGAGGATATGGGATATGACAATCTGGTGATCAGCATTAAATCTTCCGACGTGTTGATGTGTGCCAGGGCCCATGAACTGATCGCGCAGAAAACCGATCATCCTCTCCATGTGGGGATCACAGAAGCGGGAACCCTTTATTCCGGAAATATCAAATCCGCTGTGGGCCTGGGCATCATCCTTTATCAGGGGATCGGAGATACCATACGCGTCTCTCTTACCGGCGCGCCTCTGGAGGAGATCAAATCCGCAAAAAGAATACTGAAGACTCTGGGACTGCGTAAAGGCGGGGTGGAAGTTGTTTCCTGTCCCACCTGCGGCCGTACCAGGATCAATCTTATCGGCCTTGCGAACAGAGTGGAATCCATGGTTCAGGATATCCCGCTGGATATCAAGGTGGCCGTTATGGGATGTGTGGTGAACGGTCCGGGAGAAGCGAAAGAAGCGGATATCGGCATTGCAGGCGGAGACGGCGTGGGTCTTCTGATCAAGAAGGGCGAGGTTGTGAAGAAGGTGCCGGAGGATCAGCTTCTTGATACGCTGAGAGAAGAACTTCTTCACTGGAACGAATAGTAAGAAGGAGAACAGGATGGAAAAAGATTTTTTTGACGTATTTCCAAACCTGAAAATTAAAGATGAACTCCATGAGCTCCTGGATATGGTGTTTGTGACCAGAGTGGCGTGTAATCCCGCAAAAACCAGACTGTGGGTAACTATCCGGAGTGAGCGCTGGATCCACAAAAAATATATCTTTGAGCTGGAGCGGCAGATAGAGAGACAGTGTTTCCCCGGTATCCAGATTCAGGTAACGGTAATCGAAAAATTCCGGCTGTCACGCCAGTATACGCCGGATAATTTTCTCGAGTTCTACCGGCCCAGCATGGAACTGGAACTGAGAAATTATAATATGCTGGAGTATAACCTGTTTAAACGGGCCAAGATCTCTTTCACCGACACGGATCATATGGAACTGGTACTTCCGGATTCTGTGATCGCCCGGGAAAAAAGCGGGATACTGGTGGAGTATCTTCATAAGGTGTTCTGCGAACGATGCGGCATGGATCTGAAAATAAATCTTCAGTTTGCCGAGACAGGGGAAAGTAAATACCGGAGAAACGCCGCTATCCAGATCCGCCAGGAAGTGGAGAATGTTCTGAAGCACGCGAAGCTGGACGAAGCCGGAATGGAAAAAGCGAAAGAAGAAAAGCCTGAAAAAACAGGAGAGAAAAAAAATACAAAAGAAAAACAGGAACAGAAAACCGGAGGCCGAAAAGACCAGCACGGCGATTACCGGGGAGGATTCCGCCGGGATTCCAATCCGGATGTGGTTTACGGCAGAGATTTTGAGGGAGATACGATTCCTCTTGAATCCATTACAGGCGAAATGGGAGAAGTGATCATCCGCGGACAGGTAATGGACGTGGAAGCGCGGGAGATCCGCAATGAGAAAACAATCCTGATCTTTTCGGTGACGGATTTCACAGATTCCATTGTCGTAAAAATGTTTCTGCGGAACGAGCAGGTTCCGGAAGTGACGGAAGGTATAAAAAAAGGCGCTTTCCTAAAACTGAAAGGCGTGACAACGATTGACCGTTTTGACAGCGAGCTGACAGTGGGATCGGTGTCCGGGATCAAAAAAATCGCGGATTTCACATCTTCCAGAATGGACACCAGCCCGCAGAAGAGAGTGGAGCTTCACTGTCATACGAAAATGAGCGATATGGACGGCGTTACCGACGCAAAAGCCCTGGTGAAGCGGGCGTACGAGTGGGGGCACAAGGCGATCGCCATCACGGATCACGGCGTAGTGCAGGCCTTCCCAGAAGCAAATCACTGTTTTGACGCATGGGGCGGATGTGTTCCGAAGGAATCCGATTTTAAAGTGCTTTATGGGATGGAAGCATATCTGGTGGACGATCTGAAGGGAATCGTCACTAACAGTAAAGGGCAGTCAATGGATGGGAAGTTTGTGGTGTTTGATATCGAGACCACAGGATTTTCGCCTTTGACCTGCCAGATTATCGAGATCGGCGCGGTGAAAGTGGAAAACGGCGCCATCACAGATCGTTTTTCCACTTTTGTAAATCCGAAGGTTCCTATTCCCTATCGGATCGAGCAGCTTACCAGCATCAATGATTCCATGGTCATGGACGCCCCGGACATTCATACCGTACTGCCGGAATTCCTGGAATTTTGCCGGGATTCTGTGATGGTTGCTCACAACGCGGATTTTGATATGAGCTTTATTATCGAAAACTGTAAAAGAGAGGGGCTTCCTGGGGAATTTACCTATGTAGATACCGTGGGGATGGCGAGATTCCTTTTGCCGGCGCTGAACAGGTTCAAGCTGGATACGGTGGCAAAAGCGGTGGGAGTCTCTCTTGCCCATCACCACAGGGCGGTGGACGACGCGGCATGTACTGCGGAGATCTTTGTGAAGTTCGTGGAAATGCTGAGAGAGCGGGACATTTTTGACGTGGACGAGCTGAACAGGCACGGAAGTGTCTCCATAGATACGATCAAGAAACTGCCTACGTATCATGCGGTTATATTTGCGAGAAACGAGACGGGAAGGATCAATCTCTACAAGCTGGTGAGCCAGTCCCATCTGAAATATTACCGAAGAAGGCCGAGGGTGCCAAAAAGCGTTTTTCTGGAGCACCGGGACGGACTTCTTATCGGCAGCGCCTGCGAGGCGGGAGAGCTTTATCAGGCACTGCTGCGCAACGCTCCGGAGCAGGAAATCGCCCGGCTGGTAGATTTTTATGATTATCTGGAGATTCAGCCTCTGGGAAACAACGCGTTTATGATCGCTGATGAAAAAAACGACAGAGTCAATTCCAACGAAGATCTGACCGAGCTGAACAAGAAAATCGTAAAATTGGGAGAACAGTTTAAGAAGCCGGTGGTCGCCACCTGCGACGTGCATTTCATGGACCCGCAGGACGAGATCTACCGCAGGATCATCATGGCAGGAAACGGATTTTCCGACGCGGACAATCAGGCGCCTCTTTATCTGCGTACTACAGAGGAGATGCTGGAGGAGTTTTCCTATCTGGGTAGCGAGAAGGCGGAGGAGGTCGTCATCACCAATACCAATAAGATCGCGGATATGATTGAGAAGATCTCGCCCATCCACCCGGATAAATTCCCGCCGGTGATCGAGAATTCGGACAGGGATCTGAAAGATATGTGTTTCGCGAAGGCCCATGAGCTCTACGGGGAGAATCTTCCGGCGATTGTGGAGGACCGTCTTAACAAAGAACTGAACTCCATCATATCAAACGGTTACGCGGTAATGTACATCATTGCCCAGAAACTGGTACATAAATCCAATGAGGACGGATATCTGGTAGGATCCCGTGGATCCGTGGGATCTTCCCTCGCGGCGACCATGTCGGGTATCACCGAGGTAAATCCGCTTCCGCCGCATTATATCTGTCCGAAGTGCAAATACAGTGATTTTGATTCTCCGGAAGTGAAGAAATTCAGTGGCATGGCCGGCTGCGATATGCCGGACAGGAATTGTCCCCACTGCGGAACAAAGATGAAAAAAGAAGGTTTTGATATCCCGTTTGAGACTTTCCTGGGATTCAAGGGAGATAAGGAACCGGATATCGACCTGAACTTTTCTGGCGAATATCAGGCGAACGCCCATAAATATACAGAGGTGATCTTCGGAAAAGGGCAGACCTTCAAGGCCGGAACCATCGGTACCCTGGCGGAAAAGACGGCCTATGGTTATGTAAAAAATTATTTTGAGGAGAGGGGACAGCATAAGAGATACTGCGAGATCAACCGGATCGTTCAGGGATGTACCGGCGTCCGCAGGACTACGGGCCAGCATCCCGGCGGGATTATCGTTCTCCCCAAAGGAGAGGAAATCGAAAAATTCACACCGGTGCAGCATCCGGCAAATGATGAGAACAGCGATATCATCACCACACATTTCGACTATCATTCCATTGACGGAAACCTTCTGAAACTGGATATTCTGGGACACGATGATCCCACCATGATCCGTATGCTGGAAGACCTTACCGGGCTGGACGCCAAAGAGATCCCTCTGGATCAGAAGGATGTGATGTCGCTTTTTGCGGGAACGGAAGCTCTGGGGATCAAACCGGAGGACATTGGCGGATGCAAGCTGGGCTGTCTGGGCGTGCCGGAGTTTGGTACGGATTTCGCCATGCAGATGCTGATCGATACGAAGCCGAAATATCTCTCCGATCTGGTTCGTATCGCCGGACTGGCCCATGGAACCGACGTGTGGCTGGGAAACGCCCAGGTGCTGATCCAGGAAGGAAAGGCGACCATCTCCACCGCGATCTGTACCCGTGACGATATCATGATCTATCTGATTCATATGGGAGTAGAAAGCAGTCTGGCATTTACCATCATGGAGAGTGTGCGTAAAGGCAAGGGACTCAGGGAGGAATGGGAGCAGACCATGAAGGAACACAATGTTCCGGACTGGTATATCTGGTCCTGCAAAAAGATCAAATATATGTTCCCGAAAGCCCATGCGGCGGCCTATGTAATGATGGCGTACCGTATCGCCTGGTTCAAAGTGTTCCGGCCGCTGGCATATTACGCTGCGTTTTTCAGTATCCGCGCCACGGCGTTTTCCTATGAGACCATGTGCATGGGGAGAGACCGGCTGGAATATTATCTTGCGGAAATCCGGAAAAAAGGCGACGCCGCGTCGAAGAAAGAACAGGATTCCATCCGTGATATGAGGATCGTCCAGGAAATGTACGCCCGGGGGTTTGAATTTATGCCTATAGATATTTACAGGGCGAAGGCGGACCGTTTCCAGATCATAGACGGGAAGCTTATGCCTTCTCTGAACTCTATCGACGGTATGGGAGACAAGGCTGCGGTAGCGGTAGTGGAAGCAGCGAAAGACGGAAAGTTCCTTTCCAAGGATGATTTCCGCGACAGAACGAAAGTCAGCAAAACGGTGATCGATCTTATGGATGATCTGGGACTTTTCGGGGATATACCCCAGTCCAACCAGTTTTCACTTTTTGACGGCATCATAGCATGATGCAGGGGTGAAACATAAGTTACTGGCCGGAGGGTCCGGTATGCTATGATAAATGAAAAGGAGAAGGAAGATGAAGAAAGAAGAACTCCGTTATCTGGAAAGGCTTGCGGAATTATATCCTACCATCGGCAAGGCGTCTACAGAGATCATTAATCTCCAGTCGATTCTGAATCTGCCGAAGGGGACGGAACATTTTATGTCGGATCTTCACGGAGAATACGAAGCTTTTTCCCATGTACTCCGGAATGGCTCGGGTGCTGTGCGCAAGAAGATCAACGACGTGTTCGGCCACACGCTGAGCAACAGCGACAAGAGGGCGCTGGCGACGCTGATCTATTATCCCAGAGAGAAGATCCAGCTGGTCAAGAAGACAGAAGAGGATATGGAGAACTGGTATAAGATCACCCTGTACCGGCTGATCGAGGTGTGCAAGACCACGGCGTCCAAGTACACCCGTTCCAAGGTCCGCAAGGCGCTTCCTCCGGATTACGCCTATGTGATCGAGGAACTGATCACGGAAAAAGCGGAGGTGCTGGACAAAGAAGCCTATTACAATTCCATTGTCAATACCATTATTGAGATACGCAGGGCGGAGAACTTCATCATTGCCCTTGCAGAGCTGATCAAGCGGCTGGTCGTGGACCATCTTCATATTCTCGGCGATATTTATGACAGAGGACCGGGTCCCCATTTCATTATGGAGCGTCTCAGCGAATATCACTCTCTGGATATTCAGTGGGGAAATCATGACGTGGTGTGGATGGGAGCAGCGTCGGGACAGCAGGCCTGTATCGCCACAGTGATCCGTAACTGCATCCGTTATAATAATCTGGATATACTGGAGGATGGATACGGGATCAACATGATCCCTCTGGCCACGTTTGCCATGGATGTATATAAAGACGATCCCTGCGCCGTTTTTGAGCTGAAGGGAAATTCCAACTACAGCGCAGCGGAGCAGGAACTGAGCCGCAAGATGCACAAGGCGATCTCCATTATCCAGTTCAAACTGGAGGGGAAACTTCTCCGCAAAAGGAAGGAATTCCGCATGGAGGACCGCTGCCTTCTCCACAGGATCGATCCGGACAAAGGAACCATCACCCTTCCGAACGGGAAGGAATATCCGCTTCTGGATACAAATTTCCCGACGATAGACTGGAAGCATCCCTATGAGCTGAGTCCTGGCGAGAAGGATGTTATGGATCGTCTGGAATCCGCTTTCCGCAACTGCGAAAGACTGCAGAAACATATCCGGCTGCTTCTGGATAAAGGCGGCCTTTATAAGATCTATAACGGGAATCTTCTTTTCCACGGCTGTATTCCCCTTAATGAGGACGGAAGCCTGAAAGAAGTCCAGATCTACGGCAGGACCTGCAAGGGCAGAGAACTGTACGATGTGCTGGAGGCTTATGTCCGCAGAGCGTTCTACGCCGTGGACAGCGAGGAACAGAGAAAAGGCAGGGATATCCTGTGGTATATCTGGGCGGCTCCTAATTCCCCGCTTTTCGGCAAGGATAAAATGACTACCTTTGAGAGATATTTTATCGCGGATAAGGAAACGCACAAGGAGAAAAAGGGTGCTTATTTCCGTCTTCTGGAGCGGGAGGACGTGGTGGATTCCATGCTGCGTGAGTTCGGTCTGGATCCCTCGGAGAGTCATATCATCAACGGACACGTCCCCGTTCATCAGGGGGAAGGCGAGAGTCCGGTGAAGTGCGGCGGCAAGGTGATCGTGATCGACGGAGGTTTCTGCAAGGCATATCAGAAAGTAACGGGAATCGCGGGATATACGCTGATCTACAACTCTTACGGTCTCCTTCTGGCGGCTCATGAGCCGTTTACTTCGAAAGAGGCGGCAGTGTCGCAGGAGATCGATATCGCCTCCAACCAGGTTGCGGTGCGGTACACCACCCAGAGACGTCTTGTGGGGGACACGGACAACGGAAAAGCGCTGAAAGAACGTATCGAAGAACTTACCAGACTTCTTGACGCATACAGGAAAGGTCTCATAAAGGAGAAAAAATAAGGCTTTACTTCTTTTGAGGCGTTCTATATAATGGTGGGTGCAGTAAATGTCGAAATATTTATACTGAGATTACAGGATAAGGAGAGAACAGAACATGGGCGGAATTTTTGGCGTAGCATCAAAATCCAGCTGCGTGCTGGATCTGTTTTTCGGAATTGACTATCATTCTCATCTGGGGACCAGAAGAGGCGGAATGGCGGTATATGATTCTGCAAAAGGATTTGACAGAGCCATTCACAATATCGAGAATTCACCTTTCAGAACGAAATTCGACAGAGACGTATCAGAGCTCCAGGGAAACCTGGGAATCGGATGTATTTCCGACAATGAACCCCAGCCTCTGCTGGTGAGATCCCATCTGGGCAATTTTGCTATCACCACAGTAGGTAAGATCAATAATATGGAAGAACTTGTGGCACATTCTTTCAAGAATGGCTGTACGCATTTCCTGGAGATGAGCGGAGGCAATGTGAATCCCACAGAGATGGTAGCTTCTCTGATCAACCAGAAATCTACCATGGTGGAGGGCATCCGCTATGCACAGGAGATGATCGACGGATCTATGAGTATGCTGATCCTGACGCCGAAGGGACTTGTGGCGGCCAGAGATCTTCTGGGAAGAACGCCTCTGATCATCGGAAAGAAGGAAAATGCCCGCTGCGTTTCTTTTGAAAGCCACGCATATATCAATCTTGGCTATGAAGATGAGAAGGAACTTGGTCCGGGAGAGATTGTGGCCGTAACGCCGGAGGGGATCGAGACTCTGCAGAAACCGGGAGAGAAAATGCGTATATGTTCTTTCCTCTGGGTATACTATGGATATCCGACCTCTACTTACGAAGGCGTGAACGTTGAGGAAATGCGTTATAAGTGCGGAGATATGCTGGCTGAGAGGGATTTCGGGGAAGTTGAACCGGATATTGTGGCAGGAGTTCCGGATTCAGGAATCGCTCATGCCATCGGTTACGCCAACCGTTCCGGAGTACCCTTCGCAAGACCGTTTATCAAATATACGCCTACCTGGCCCAGATCTTTCATGCCCACCCAGCAGAGCCAGAGAAATCTGATCGCCAGAATGAAACTGATTCCTGTGCACAAGCTGATCAAGGATAAGAGCCTTCTGATGATCGACGATTCCATTGTCAGGGGGACCCAGCTTCGCGAGACAACAGAGTTTCTGTATAATAACGGCGCAAAGGAGGTCCATATCCGTCCTGCCTGCCCGCCGCTCCTGTACGGATGCAAATATCTGAATTTCTCACGGTCCAAATCCGAGATGGATCTGATCACGCGGAGAGTGATCGCGAAACGTGAGGGAGACAATGTTGACGAAAAAGTTCTGGCGGATTATGC
>DWXL01000209.1 GCA_019119235.1 Candidatus Blautia excrementigallinarum
GTGGCGTGGGCCACTATGATCGCGCAGGGGATCTCGGCGGTAATGTCTTTCTTTGTCCTTATCCGGGAATTGAAGAAGTTCTCCTGCGGACAGGCGGAAACTTTTAACGGCAGGGAGCTGAAGGATATGACGAAGATCGCTCTGCCGTCTATTCTTCAGCAGTCAACTGTGTCGATCGGCATGATGCTGGTGCAGTCAGTAGTAAACAGCTTCGGCTCGGAGGCTCTGGCGGGATTTTCCGCCGCCATGCGTATCGAATCCATCTGCGTGGTTCCCATGAGCGGTATCGGAAACGCCGTATCCTCTTATACGGCGCAGAACATCGGCGCCCGAAAGACAAAACGGATAGTCGAGGGATTTCATGCCGCTATTAAAATGGTGATCGTCTGCGCGGTTATAATCTGCGTAGTACTGGAATTGTTCCATGGAGGGATCATTTCTCTTTTCCTGGGAGCGGAGGGTACGGAAACCGCTGTTGCAACAGGGGAAAATTATCTGATCTTTATGGGATGGTTTTTCTGCCTGATCGGATTTAAAATGGCAGTGGACAGCGTTCTCCGGGGATCAGGAGATATGAAGATATTTACCATTGCAAATCTTGTAAATTTAAGCGTTCGCGTGATCATCGCCGTGACTATGGCGCCCAGGTTCGGCATCGCCATGGTGTGGTACGCGGTTCCGGTGGGCTGGTTTCTGAACTGGGCGATTTCCTACAGCAGATACCGTACAGGAAAGTGGAAACTCATTGCAGAAAAAGCCGTGAAAGAGGATAAAGAGGCGGATGTAGAAAACAAAGAAAAAGTTCCGGATGCAGATGACAAAGATGAGAGGAACATCTCCGGAAATGACGGATCAGGAGAAAAAGATATGAGCAGTAAGATCAGGGAAGCGATAACATTCACAGGAAGAGTCCAGGGGGTGGGATTCCGTTATAAAATGTATTACTTATCCAGGCAGTACGGCGTTACCGGCTGGGTAAGAAACGAATATGACGGCTCTGTCTCGGCGCAGGCACAGGGAACAGAGGAACAGATCGACCGGGTGATCCAGGCGCTTTCCAACGACAGGTATATTGAGATCGATCATGCCTGGAGAAGCAGGATCCCTCTGGATGAAGAGGAGCGGGGATTCCGGATGCTGAACTGACGTGAACTTCTGTTCCGGTCGCTAAACCAACCACTTCAGACAGCAGGCAGACATACTTCGTCTGCACACATCTATGATACAGAATGAATGACTGAAGAGAAGCAGTACGGACAAAGCAGATAAAAGACAGAAAAAACTTGAAATTTATTTTTTTCAGTGTTATGATTAAGAAAATTGAATAAGAAAAATAACAGGTGCCGGATAACAGAAATGCTGTTGTCAGGTTAAAAGGGAAACAGGTGTGAATCCTGTACGATCTCGTCACTGTATTTAAGGAGTATGAAGCAAGGTGCTTTTGCACAGTCACTGGGCAACCGGGAAGACTGCTTTATATGTTGATTTATAAGCCAGGAAACCTGCCTGCTATTGGTACGGGGACTTACGTCCCAGATCACGAGTAATTGGTTGTACCGTATATATGCTGTTTATGATACCCTTTTACCCTTGTGTAAAAGGGTTTTTCTTTTCAGAAATTCTGGCAGACGTTCTTGTTCCCGTATTTTATAAATATGCTGATGATTTATTCTCATACATCAGGACATGAAATCAGAAGCATTTCATGCCAAGACGTTTTATAAAAGGAGGAAAAGAACATGAAAAACAAAATGGTAAAAGCGCTTGCACTGGTGATAGCAGTGACAACAGTATCTATGACGGGAACGGCAAGTATCTATGCCTCTGAAACCGATACGGCAGAAACGGCGGAAACTGCCGCGCAAGCCGACAGCGAGGGAACCGGAACAGAGGATGCCGGAGCAGACTCGGATCAGGAAGCAGCGGATAATGTTGCTGCTCTGATCGATAAAATCTATGTGCAGGAGAGAACCGACACGACAGATGCGGACTGCGCCGCAGCAAAAGAAGCGTGGGATGGGCTGACAGATACGCAGAAGGAACTGGTATCGGGAGAAAATGCGAGTCCGGATTATTTTGGCCTTGATACAGGCGACGCATCCATGGATGATGCGCGCAATGAGGATGAGATTGGAGAAAATGAGCTGTTGGTGGTAAGCTTCGGTACATCTTATAATGACAGCCGTACAGAAGATATTAAAGGTATTGAGGACGCTTTGCAGGAAGCATATCCGGACTGGTCTGTAAGAAGGGCTTTTACCGCTCAGATCATTATTAATCATATACAGTCAAGGGATGGCGAAGCGATCGACAATATGCAGCAGGCACTGGACAGAGCTGTGGAGAACGGTGTGAAGAATCTGGTCGTACAGCCTACACATCTGATGCATGGAGCGGAATATGACGAAATGATGGAAGCGCTTGACGAATATCAGGATAAGTTTGAGTCCGTTGCGGTCGCAGAACCGATGCTTGGCGAAGTAGGAGACGATGCAGCCGTGATCAATGAAGATAAGGCGGCTGTTGCACAGGCTGCTGCAGATGCGGCGGTAAAAGAGGCCGGGTATGAAAATATGGACGCGGCAGCCGAAGACGGAACCGCTTTTGTATTTCTGGGACATGGAACCTCCCATACAGCAAAAGTAAGTTACAGTCAGATGCAGACACAGATGAACGAGCTGGGATATACGAATGTGTTTATTGGCACAGTAGAGGGAGAACCGGAAGAAACTGCCTGCGAAGCAGTGATTGACGCGGTAAAAGAAGCCGGATATAAGAAGGTGGTTCTTCGTCCGCTGATGGTAGTTGCCGGAGACCATGCAAATAATGATATGGCGGGCAGTGAAGAAGACTCCTGGAAGAGTATGTTTGAAGAATCTGGAAATTTCGACAGTGTAGAGACACAGATTGCCGGACTTGGAAGAATTGATGCTATTCAGGAACTCTTTGTTGAGCATACACAGACAGCAATCGATTCTCTTGGCGCTGCTGATGCAGAAGCAGAAACAGAAGAAACGGTAGAGTAACGGCGAGTTTTACAAATTGAAGATTTTCAGAGGAAGCCTTGTCTGAAACAAAAATCTGCCCGGAATGTTCCTGGAACGTCCGGGCAGTGATTATGAAAGAGGGTTATGACAATGAAAGGTAAAGTAATTTTGGCAATGTGCGCATTAAGTGCGTTTGCGCTTCTGGGAAGCCGCAATCTTGTGTGTGCTCAGGATAATATGGCCGCAGAGGAAAGCGTCAGTCCGGATGAAGCATCAGAGAATGAAACGGATCAGAGCAGTGTTCTTGAGGACGGGGTATATACTGCCGAGTTTGACACTGACAGTAATATGTTTCATGTAAATGAAGCGTGCGGCGGAAAAGGTACGCTTACCGTGAAGGACGGAAAAATGACAATCCATGTAAGTCTTGTTTCCAAATCTATCCTGAACCTGTTTGCAGGAACAGCAGAGGATGCTCAGAAGGACGGAGCGGTCATCCTTGAACCGACTACGGACAGCGTAACCTACAGCGACGGATACACGGATGAAGTCTATGGCTTTGATATTCCGGTACCGGCCATTGACGAAGAATTTGATGTCGCTTTGATCGGAAAAAAAGGAAAATGGTACGATCATAAAGTTACTGTTTCCAATCCGGTTCCGGCGGAGGATAGTGAGGCGGAAAGCGCAGAAGGAGCGACTGCGGAAGAGTTGAAACTGGAAGATGGAACCTACACGGCAGAAGTAACTCTTGAGGGAGGAACAGGAAAAGCTGCAGTGAAAAGTCCGGCGGAAATTATTGTAAAAGACGGCAAGGCGACCGCTATTCTTGAGTGGGACAGCCCAAATTATGATTATATGATCGTGGATGGAGAAAAATACACGATGATGAACAAAGAAGGCAATTCCACTTTTGAGATCCCGGTTACGGAATTTGACAGCAAAATCGAAGTCACGGCGGATACAGTTGCCATGAGCGCTCCGCATGAGATTGATTATACTTTACGATTTGATTCTTCAACGATCAGGGAAGAGAAAGAAACGCAAAAGACCGGAACAAAAGAACAGACGGAACAAAAAGAAAAAACTCTGGCGGGTCTTACTTATGATCATAGTCTCGATCTGGAATATGCCACTCAGTTTTCTGTAGATTATTATGAGGGCGGATATGCACTGATATCTATTGCAGACGATGGAGAGTTTCTTCTTGTGCCGGAAGGAAAAAAAGTTCCGGAAGGACTGGATGAAGAAATTACAGTTATCAAAAAACCTGTGGAAAATATATACCTTGTGGCTACGTCGGCTATGGATTTTTTCTGTGCGCTGGATGGGTTGGATCATATCAGTCTGGCAGGGACAGATGCGGACGGATGGTATATAGATGAGGTCAGGGAAGCCCTGGAAAACGGCTCTATCGTTTATGCGGGAAAGTACAGTGCTCCGGATTACGAGCAGATTGTATCCAGAAACTGCGGGCTTGCCATAGAGTCCACGATGATCTATCATACTCCCGAAGTGCAGGATAAACTGGAACAGTTTGGAATCCCGGTATTAGTGGAACATTCAAGTTATGAAGAACACCCCCTTGGCAGAACCGAATGGCTGAAGCTTTATGCGGTTCTTTTAGGAAAAGAAGAGGAAGCGGAACAGCTTTTTAAAGAGCAGGCAGACAAGCTGAAAAGTGTGGAAAACAGTGAAAACACAGGAAAAACGGTGGCTTTCTTTTATATTAACTCCGTAGGAGCTGCCAATGTCCGCAAATCCAGCGATTATATAGCGAAAATGATCGAGCTGGCCGGGGGAAAATATATTTTTGACGATCTGGGCGGAGAAGACAATGCTCTTTCGACTATGAATATGCAGATGGAGGAGTTCTATGCGGCCGCAAAGGACGCAGATTATATTATTTATAACAGCACGATCGACGGAGAATTGAGCACGATGGACCAACTGCTGTCCAAAAGTTCTCTTCTGGAGGACTTCAAAGCAGTCAAAGAGGGTAATGTCTGGTGTACAGAGCAGAATCTGTTCCAGGAACCTATGGGCCTGGGAACTATGATCGAAGATATACATAGTATGCTCACATCAGAGAAAACATCACTGGATACGATGACGTATATGCATAAATTAAAATAACGCCGGAAATGGAGGAAGAGGAACATGGGCAGAAAATCAGAACTTACGGAAACTCCTGTCCGGGACAGCGTACATGAAACGCCGCAGAAGAAAGTTTATATAAGGTATCTGACAGCTTTTGTTATTCTGCTGGCACTTCTGCTGCTTTTTATCATATGGAATATCAATTCAGGCAGCATCCACATTTCTGTAAAGGATATTATTGCCATTCTGTTTCGCGGAAAGGAGGATGAGACTGCGTATAATATTGTCTGGGAAATACGCTTTCCCAGAATTCTTGCGGCTGTGATCCTGGGCGGAGCCCTGTCTGTGTCAGGTTTCCTTCTTCAGACATTTTTCAATAATCCGATTGCAGGTCCGTTTGTCCTGGGGATTTCTTCAGGGGCAAAACTGACAGTTTCTCTGGTGATGATCTATATGCTGGAAAAATCAGCTGTTGCGTCATCAGGCACTCTTGTCATTGCCGCTTTCGGCGGTTCTATGATTTCTATGGGCTTTGTCCTGATCATCGCCAGGAAAGTAAAAAATATGTCTATGCTGGTGATCAGCGGAATTATGATCGGATATATCTGTTCGGCGGTAACAGATTTTGTAGTCACATTTGCGGACGATTCCAATATCGTGAATCTGCATAACTGGTCTATGGGGAGCTTTTCGGGGATAAGCTGGGAAAATGTACAGCTTGCCGCAGCGGTTACAGGTGTCTGTATGATATTGACTTTCCTGATGTCAAAGCCTATCAGCGCTTATCAGTTAGGAGAAGCCTATGCGCAGAATATGGGGGTGAATATCAAAGCGTTCCGTATTTCTCTGATTCTTCTTTCCAGTATACTTTCCGCCTGTGTTACTGCTTTTGCGGGACCGATTTCCTTTGTGGGGATTGCAGTGCCTCATTTGGTAAAAAGTCTGTTAAAAACGGCAAAGCCTATTCTTGTAATTCCGGGATGCTTCCTTGGGGGTGCTGTGTTCTGTCTTTTCTGTGATCTGATCGCCAGAACGGTTTTTGCGCCTACGGAACTGAGTATCAGTTCTGTAACGGCAGTGTTCGGCGCGCCGGTAGTCATTTACATTATGATACGAAGAAAGAGGTCAATGCAATGAGTAAATATGTTATTTGTACGGAGCAAATGACAGTGGGATATGACGGGAAACCGCTGATAAACAATATTGAGATCAAAATGAAGCCAGGTGAGATTTTCACGCTGATTGGTCCAAACGGAGCGGGAAAGTCTACGATCTTGAAAAGCATGACAAGACAACTTAGGCTGATTGGAGGAACTGTGTATCTGGATCAGAAAACCATGAGCCGGATGTCAGGGAATGAAGTAGCAAAAAAACTTGCCGTTGTTATGACCGAAAGAATCCGTCCCGAACTAATGACCTGTGAAGATATTGTAGCGACAGGCAGATATCCATATACGGGAACGCTCGGCATATTGACAAAAAAAGACTGGAAAAAGGTGTATGATGCTATGGAGCTGGTACATACGCTGGAACTGAAGAACAGGGATTTTTCTGCGGTCAGCGACGGCCAGAGACAGAGGATTCTTCTTGCAAGGGCAATCTGTCAGGAACCGGAAGTGATCGTTTTGGATGAACCTACTTCATTTCTGGATATCCGGCATAAGCTGGAATTGCTGTTTGTTTTGAAAAATATGGTCCGGAAAAAACATACTGCAGTGCTGATGTCTCTTCATGAACTGGATCTGGCCCAGAAGATTTCCGATTATGTAATCTGTGTTCATGGCGATAAAATTGAAAAATGCGGACCGCCGGAAGAGATTTTTACTGCGGAATATATTCGTAAATTATATGGAATCACTGCCGGAAGCTACAATGAATTATTTGGCTGCCTGGAAATGGAACGTCCCACAGGAATTCCCAGAGTATTTGTTATAGGCGGAAACGGAAAAGGAATCCCCGTATACAGAAAACTGCAGAGGGCGGGAATTCCTTTTGCTGCAGGCGTTATCCATCAGAACGATACGGATTATGAAGTGGCAAAAGCCTTAGCTGTCAGTGTGGTTTCAGAAAAACCGTTTTCTCCTGTAAGCGCTGAAAGTTATGAAAAGGCAAAACAACTGATGTCCTGCTGTGAAAAGGTGATCTGCTGTATTGATGTTTTCGGACCGGGCAATTTTAAAAATCATGATCTGCTTGCGGAAGCGGAAAAACTTGGCATAATAGTTGAAAAAAATTAAAATACTGTTACAGAAGATTTGGAGGCAGACAATAAACAGTGAAAATAAGATTATAATATATGGGAGTTAGCATTGACTAATGTTTGCAAAAATGAATATAATATAATGGATTAATCAGGTATACAAAGGTTCCGCAAGGATGAAAAGGGAAGAAAGTGAGAAGCTTTCACGGTCCCGCCGCTGTATGGGAAGAGCTGTATCTTCATATGTCACTGGGAAACCGGGAAGACAGAGCACAGCAGAGACGCCCGAGTCAGAAGACCTGCCTTTGTATGAGCGTTACACACGATTACGGAGTATGATCAGGTGTAAGGACATCGGCCTGAAGAAGGCCTGTTTTTGCATCCTGCCGTTAAGGCAGTTTTTTTATGCGAAGATGCCAGGGTCATAAGCCTGAATCCACGCCATGCTTGCATGGCAGTGGAAAAAAGACTTATTGACCCGCTAAAACATGAGGAAAAAAGCGGGCAGGGCCCCGCGGTTTCCGAATGTTTTGCAGAGTTGTGAGAATGCGCAGCATGGAACAACTCGTCTGGCATCAGAAAATCATACGAAAAACAAGACTGCCTGATCACGAAAGGAGAAGAGAAAATGACAAAAAACAAAAAACACCGTATCCTGCTGGCTGCGGTTCTGATCTGTACACTGGGTATAAGTCAGAACGTAAACGCCATGCACATTATGGAGGGCTATCTTCCGGGAGGCTTCTGCATTGCCTGGGGAGTGATCTGCCTTCCCTTTCTGTGGATGGGTTTTCGCTCCATCCGGAAATCCTTAAATGAGAACAGGAGGGTGCTACCGCTTCTTGCAATGGCCGGAGCCTTTATCTTTGTGATCTCGTCTTTGAAGATACCATCTGTGACGGGAAGCTGCTCTCATATGACGGGAACAGGGCTGGGAGCCCTTTTATTTGGTCCCGGGGCAGTAAGTATTCTGGGACTGATCGTTCTTCTGTTCCAGGCGATCCTTCTTGCCCACGGAGGCCTCACCACTCTGGGAGCCAATGTGTTCTCCATGGCAGTGGCAGGTCCTTTTGTATCTTACGGCGTATACCGTCTCTGCCAGAAAGGCGGAGTAAATAAGAGACTGGCTGTATTTCTCGCCGCAGCTCTGGGAGATCTTTTTACATACTGTGTAACGGCCTTCCAACTGGCGGCGGCTCATCACTCGGACGTTTCCATCGGCGGCGCTTTCGCCAAGTTTCTGGCGGTATTTGCCCCTACACAGATTCCGCTTGCGGTTATCGAAGGAATCCTGACGGTACTGATCATAGCTGCGCTGGAAACCTATGCAAAACCGGAACTGCGCGCGGCAGGTTTTTTAAAGGAGGAACGGTAAAATGAAAAAAGGTACGGTTATCGCATTGATCGCGGCAGTGATACTGATCGCGTTTATCCCGCTGTTTCTTCTGAAAGACGCGGAATTCGGCGGCTCTGACGACGCAGGAAGCGTAGTTGTGGAGGAAGTGGATTCCGGATATGAAGCCTGGGCGACTCCTGTTCTGGAGCGAATTCTGGGCGGAGAACTTCCGGGAGAGGTAGAGAGCCTGCTCTTCTGTATACAGACAGGGATCGGAGTAGGTATCGTGGCGTTTTTTATGGGAAGATTCGTGGAACGCAAAAAACAGGGACGGGGAGATTGAAGAACGGAAGATGATTTCGATTGACAGGCTGTGCTATAATTCCAATTTAAGATATGTGA
>DWXL01000210.1 GCA_019119235.1 Candidatus Blautia excrementigallinarum
GACGGATGTTCAAGAGGAAAAATTTTCTTTACGATCATGCTGCCGTTGATAAAACCGGCGATATTTTCCGTCGCTCTGATCGTATTTATCAATGCGTGGAACGAATATCTTTATGCTCTGACATTTATGACAAATGATGAGATGAGAACGGTACCCGTGGGAATCGCGCTTTTCCCCAGCAATTATGAGCTTCCCTGGGGAGATATGGCGGCGGCAACAGTAGTAGTTACCGTGCCTCTGATCATTCTGGTACTGATCTTCCAGAAAAAGATTATTGCCGGCCTGACTACTGGCGGTGTAAAAGAATAGAAGACACAAAAAGGAGAATTGACATGAAGAAAATCAAGTTATCTGACCGTCTGGAACTGTCTCAGGTGGTTATGGGATGTATGCGGATCGCAGACGCCGGAATTACGGAACAGGAGCTGCTTACCCTGGTGGAAACATGTCTGGATATGGGAGTGACGTCTATTGACCACGCTCCGGTATATGGAGGTTACACCTGCGAAAAAATCTTCGGAGATGCGGTTCTGAGAAAAAGACCGGAACTCAGGGAAAAAATGCAGCTGATCACAAAGGCGGGGATCGTATGCCCCGGACATTACGGAAACAAAACTATTTACTACAACAGTACCAGGGAAGAAATTTTAAGAGAAATGGATGAATCACTGGAAAAACTGGGAACAGATCATGTGGATCTTCTTCTGATTCATCGGCCGGATCCTCTGGCGGATCCGGCTGAAACTGCTGACGCACTGGAAACTGTGGTAAAACAGGGAAAGGCCCTTCATGTGGGAGTGTCTAATTTTATGCCTTCGCAGATGACTATGCTTCAGAGTTACCTTAATATTCCTTTGGTAACAAATCAGGTAGAGCTCTCTGTGAAAAATACGGAAAATTTCTTTAACGGGGTAGTAGACGATGCTTTTACAAGAAGAATTCCGTTGATGGCATGGTCACCGCTGGGCGGCGGAGACGTGTTCCGGAGCCAGGAAGAAAAATACGTCCGTCTGCGCGGAGTGCTGACAGAAATCGCGAAAGGTCATGAAACTTCAATGGATGCGGTAATGTATGCGTGGCTGTTCATGCACCCGGTACGGATTGCAGCTCTTACTGGAACAATGAATGTCGACAGAATAAAAGCAGCGGCGGAAGCGGCAGATTTGAAACTTTCCTATGACGAATGGTATCAGATTCTGGAAGCTTCCCGTGGATTTTCTGTGCCGTGACCGGGAGGTGTGAACTTTGGATAAAATCAGATTTGGACTGATTGGATCAGGATGGAGGGCGGAGTTTTATATCCGTATTGCGAAGGCTCTGCCGGGGATCTTTGATCTTACTGCCGTACTGATCCGGGACAGTGAAAAAGGAAAAAACTTTTCGGAAAAATTCAATGTCCCTGTAGTAAATACACTGGACGAACTGGAAAATACTGAACCGGAATTTATAGTGCTGGCAATAAAAAGAGGAACGGTAACAGAATATCTTATCAGGCTGTTTGAGAAAGGGATTCCTGTACTGACAGAGACGCCCCCGGGTGAGGATGTGGATTCTCTTTGCAGGCTATGGGATGCGCATCAGAAATATCAGCCGAAAATTCAGGTTTCTGAGCAATATTTTCTCCAGCCTCTTTATGCGTCCTGGTATAAGGTGATCTGTGATGGAAAACTGGGAGAATTACAGAATATCAATATCTCTTCCCTCCATGGTTATCATGGAGCCAGTATTATACGGCAGTTTCTGAACGTGGGATTCGGGAATTTAAAACTGTATGGTAAACGTTACTGGTTTGACGTGACGGAGACTTACGGACGTGACGGCATGGTCTTTGACGGAGAAGTCGTAAAGTGCTCCCGCGACCGTGTTACAATGGAATTTGATAATGGAAAAACGGCCTTCTTTGATTTTTCAGATCCGGCCCAGTATCATTCTTTTATTAGAACGAGGCAGCTTACTGTGCAGGGAACACGGGGAGAAATCGATGACCTTACGATCCGTTATCTGAATGAGCAGAATGTTCCGGTTACTCAGACTCTCAACAGAATCGATCTGGGCGTTTACGGAAATCAGGAATGGTCTCACTATGGGGTGATGCTGGGAGAAGAGTTCCTGTTTAAGACACCGTTTAAAAATGCAAGATTTAATGATGATGAAATTGCGGTGGGTTCCTGTCTTATGAAAATGCATGAATATGTAAAGACAGGCGAGGAATTCTACGGACTGGCGGATGCCCTGCAGGATATGTATATATGTCTGAAGATGGAGGAGGCATATGCAAATCCGCTGAAAGTGATCGAAACAGAAACACAACCCTGGGCGAAATAAAGACATAAGAAGATGCGGCTGTCTTTCGGCCGCATCTTCTTATGTATGGCAAACTGTCTGTGGTATTGAATGGACTGTATGGGGTGGACAAATTCTCCTCTAAATGGCTGAAGGCGGCGCCCCGAACTGTTTTTTGTAGGCACGGACGAAGGTGGTATAATCCTTAAACCCGCTCTGAGAGGCGGCCTTGATCACAGGTGTGTTCTGGCTGATCAGGGAGCGCGCCATGAGAAGCCGCTTGCTGACGATATAGTTATGGATGGTGTATCCGGTCTCTTCTTTGAACTTGCGCATCATATGGTATTTGCTGAAGAAAAAACGATCCGCGAGACTGTCGATAGACAGGTCTTCGTTCAGATGCCGGTTGATATGCCGCAGAAGTTCCTCCACCTGGGAATCGGAAGAGTAAGACTTCCGGTCGTTGATATACTGTTTTTCCAGAAAAATGCGGTTAATGTGTATCATGAACTGGGTAAAGAGAGCGTCTTTGAGAAGACTGTCCCCGAAACCACTCTGTATCAGCGCATTCTCCAGTTCAAAAAGAAGATCCTTGAGATGTTCCTGCAGGCCGGCGTCCAGACGGATAAGACTGAAACTCCGGTCTGCGGCCTTCTGGAAGCAGGCGTTCAGAAGCGGTTCGCGGATATCCTCCCGTATCCAGAGGATAAACCGTTCGTAGGGAAGGGAAAAATCAATCTCCGGTTTGTGGATCGCTCCGCGGCTGACCAGCAGGATATCCCACGGGTTCAGGTGGTAGGTTTTCCCTTCGATATGATAGCTGACTTTCCCGGAAAGAAATACGATCACTTTGTGAAAATCATGATAGTGGTATTTGTATTCTTTCGGCGTCTGGTCTTTGATGTGAAACAGGCGGAAATCTTCTTTCAGATAGCCTGATTTCTCAG
>DWXL01000211.1 GCA_019119235.1 Candidatus Blautia excrementigallinarum
CTGTCATGGTCACAACGCTGGTATGCACCTTCTTCAGTGTGGAATGAGCGATATCGTACAGGGTTCTGTTCTTGTACTCCTGTGCCTTGCCATCATTCCAGTTCTGTACCGGACGGTAATATCCTGTGATACGACTGTAAACCTCCGCCTTCTTACCGCACTTGGGACAGGTGAAGTGTTCGCCGCTGATATATCCGTGCTCGCTGCACACAGAATAGGTGGGAGAAATTGTGTAATACGGAAGCCTGTAGTTCTCGGCGATCTTGCGCACAAGGGACGCCGCCGCTTTCCAGTCGGGAAGTTTCTCTCCCAGGAATCCGTGGAATACGGTACCTGAGGTATATAAGGTCTGCAGCTCGTCCTGGATATCCAGGGCGTCGAAAATATCGGAGCTGAATTCCACCGGAAGGTGAGAGCTGTTTGTATAGTAGGGTGTGTCGCCCTTGCTTCCCGCGGTGCGGATATCCGGCCAGCGTTTTCTGTCGTGCTTTGCAAGACGGTAGGCTGTGGATTCCGCCGGAGTCGCCTCCAGGTTGAACAGCTCGCCCGGATATTCCTCCTGATAGTCGGACAGGCGGCTGCGCATATGCTCCAGCACCTCTTTGGTGAATTTCTGCGTTCTCTCGTCCGTCATGTCGCATCCCAGCCAGCAGGCGTTCAGACCCGCCTCGTTCATTCCCACCAGTCCGATGGTGGAGAAATGATTGTCAAAACTTCCGAGATATCTCTTGGTGTAAGGATAAAGTCCTTCGTTCAGAAGCTTGGTGATCACTTCACGTTTGATATGCAGGGATCGGGCGGAAATATCCATCATATGATCCAGCCTGCGGTAGAATTCCTCCGGTGTTTTGGAAAGGTAGGCGATCCTGGGCATATTGATGGTGACAACGCCCACAGAACCTGTGCTTTCCCCTGATCCAAAGAAGCCGCCGCTCTTCTTGCGCAGCTCGCGGAGATCCAGACGGAGGCGGCAGCACATGCTGCGGATATCGCTGGGTTTCATGTCGCTGTTGATGTAGTTGGAGAAATACGGAGTTCCGTATTTCGCCGTCATCTCGAAGAGAAGACGGTTGTTCTCTGTATCCGACCAGTCGAAATCCTTCGTGATGGAATAGGTGGGAATAGGATACTGGAATCCTCTTCCGTTGGCGTCTCCCTCGATCATGGTCTCGATGAACGCCCGGTTCACCATATCCATCTCTTTCTTGCAGTCTTTATACTTGAAGTCCATCTCTTTGCCGCCCACGATGGCCGGAAGCTCCGCCAGATCCTCGGGAACCGTCCAGTCCAGTGTGATATTGGAAAACGGCGCCTGGGTTCCCCAGCGGCTGGGCGTATTCACGCCGTAAATGAAGGACTCGATACATTTCTTCACATCATGGTAGCTTAAGTTGTCCGCCTTTACAAAAGGCGCCAGATATGTGTCAAAGGAGGAGAACGCCTGAGCGCCCGCCCATTCGTTCTGCATGATTCCCAGGAAGTTGACCATCTGGTTGCAGAGAACGCTGAGATGCTTCGCCGGAGCGGAAGTGATCTTGCCCTCGATGCCGCCCAGACCTTCCTGGATCAGCTGCTTTAAGGACCAGCCTGCACAGTATCCGGTGAGCATGGAAAGATCGTGGATGTGGATGTCCGCGTTCCTGTGAGCGTCGGCGATCTCGTTGTCATAGATCTCGGACAGCCAGTAATTGGCTGTTACCGCGCCGGAATTGCTCAGGATCAGGCCGCCCACAGAATAAGTCACTGTGGAATTCTCCTTAACTCTCCAGTCTTCCACCTTCACATAGCTGTTGACGATCTCCTTGTAATCCAGGATCGTGGATTTCATGTTGCGGATCTTCTCTCTCTGCTTCCTGTAAAGGATATAGGCCTTGGCAACGTCGCCGTAACCCGCCTGGATCAGCACGTTCTCAACGCTGTCCTGGATATCCTCCACCGTGATCCTGTTGTCGCTTATTTTATTCTGAAAATCCGCCGTTACGCGAAGCCCCAGCAGATCGATCATATCATTGCTGTAATTCTTCTCTTTTGCGTCAAATGCCTTATGGATCGCCGCCGTGATCTTCGGCATCTGAAAATCGGCGATCTCGCCGTCACGTTTAACTACCTGAAACATCTCACATAAATCCTCCTTACCCTGAATCAAAAAATCCATAACAAAGACTGCCACCCGTTTTCCGGATGCCAGCCTCTCAAAAACTGTAGCTTTATTGTAGCAGACTCCATTTCCTCCGTCAATACAAAAAACACCATATATTGTGTTATGTCATCGCAAAACGCAATATATGGTGCGGTTTTTCCTTTATTTATCAGGCATTCCGGGCATTACGGAAACAAAAATTTCCGCCGGGACCCGGGCTTTCACATAGATCCCGTCGTCGCGGTACTCCTGGGAAAGAAGATGCCCGTACTCCCGGATCTTCTGGATCTTTCCGCCTTCCCGGTAGGGATACAGTTCTTCAATATAAATCTGCTCCTCCGCCAGAAACCCGGAGAGGACGCTTTTCAGCTCGTCCAGCCCCTGCCCTGTTTTCGCGGAACATTTCACCGTATGATCGGCGATAAAATCCCGAAGCTGTGTGTCCACGGCAAGATCCTGCTTATTCAGAAGCGTGACTGTTTTCTTTCCGGATGCGCCCAGCTCTTTCAGGGTTTCATATACCACCTGCATCTGCGTTTCCGCCTGGGGATTGGACGCGTCCACCACATGAATGATATAGTCCGCGTATTTCGCCTCCTCAAGAGTGCTCTTGAAAGCCTCCACAAGATGATGGGGCAGTTTCCGGATAAATCCTACCGTATCTGTGAGAAGAAGCTGCTGCCCGTCCTGAAGTTCCAGAAGTCTCGTGGTGGGATCCAGCGTGGCAAAAAGTTTGTCCTCCGCCTGCACTCCCGCCCCGGTAAGAACATTCAGAAGAGTGGATTTACCCGCGTTGGTATATCCCACGATAGCCGCAGTCTTCATCCTTCCTCTGGCGCGGCTTCCCCGGATCAGTTCCCTGTGTTTCTCCACCTGACGGAGTTCTTCTTTCAGGGCAGATATCCTTGTACGGATCAGTCTTCTGTCTGTCTCCAGTTTCTTTTCGCCGGGCCCTCTGGTGCCGATCCCGCCTCCCAGCCTGGACAATGAATCACGGAGTCCCACCAGGCGGGCCGCCCTATATTTAAGCTGCGCCAGCTCCACCTGGATCTTTCCCTCGCTTGTGACCGCCCTGCGGGCAAAAATATCCAGAATGAGCAGAGTCCTGTCCATAACCTTGCACTCCAGCTCTTTTTCCAGATTATTCATCTGTGCCGGCGAAAGCTCGTCGTCGCAGATCACGCCGTTGGCGTCAAAAGCGCGCAGAAGATTCCTTACTTCTTCAATCTTGCCTTTGCCGATATAAGTCCCTGGATGGACCGCTTCACGGTTCTGGATCACTTTGGCGGCAGTCTCCGCCCCTGCAGTCTGCGCCAGCTCCTCCAGTTCGTCGAGAGAAGCCTCCACATCCTCGTCCTGCGCTGTCTGCACGCCGATAAGGATCACCCGTTCCTGCACTTCCTTAAAATCATAAAACTGCATGCCTGTCTCCTATGCTATGTTTCCTGTACGGGACTGGAGAAAGATCAGTTCCTTTGCAGCCGCTTCGTCGTCCGGGTACATTTCCGTATATGCCTGCGCCTTTGTCAGGGCAGTGGCAAAATCCAGCTGCTGCTCGTAAACCGCGATCTCATTGTACAGAAGATTCTGCTTATCCTCTCCCGCGGCATTTTCCAGTCCTGCGGAAATATTACCGAGGGCGCTGTCATAGGCTCCGTCAGCCAGATCGCAGAGTACAAGACCGTTATATCCCTTCGCCGGAACGCAGTCCTCTGAATTCATATAATCCTGATACATGGACCGGGCCCCCGCCGTATCGCCCTGGGCAAGACTTACCATACCCAGAAACAGTTTTGCCTCTGTGCTTCCCTGGTCAACAGCCGCGGAAAGTTCCTCCCGGGCGCTGTCATAATCCTGCATGTAATAATAGATCTGGCCTCTGCTGCACCGGTCTTCGGCATCTGTGGGCGAAGAGCTGAGTACGGCCTCAAGGTACCTTGTCCCATCCGCCTCCATGCCGCGGTTCAGATATGCCTCATAGATCCTGATCGCCATCTCATACCCGGAATCCTCCGCGTAGGCCTTCTCAAAATTAGAGGCAGCCTCATCATAGGAATCCATGGCCAGAGCCACACATCCTGTGAGATAATATCCGTCGGCAGTCATGGAATAATCCTCCGCCAGTGTCTGACAGTCTGCCATGGCACTGTCAAGTATGCCGCCCTTAAGTTCTGCCGTGGCGCGGTAAGACAGTATATCCTGTTCGAGGGATTTCCCCGCCTCGCCGCTGTCCAGCGCACTGGTAAAACTGTCTATGGCCCCCTGCCAGTCTCCCGTATGGAGCGCCGCTATTCCCGCGCCTCTGAAAGACTCCGCAGTTTTATACCCCTGTTCTGCAGACGTGGAAAAGCCTTCCAGCGCAGCCGCGTAATTGCCCTGCTCCAGATCCTCTTCCGCCTGGCTGAATATTTTCTGTTGTTCACCGCCACAGCCGCTTATCAGGAGAACTCCCATACAGGCCGCAAGCATCCATACCGTTTTTCTTCTTTTCATGTGTATCCTTTATTCCACGATCAGCCCTTCGGCTTCCATTACTTTTACCACATTCGCCACATGCTCCGCGCAGATTTCTTCCGTGCCGGCTTCCACCATCACCCTGATGAGAGGTTCCGTTCCGCTCTCTCTTACCAGGATGCGGCCGTCTGTTCCCAACGCTCTGGCAGCGGCCTCCACGGCCTCCTGTACCTTCGGGTTCTCTCTGGCGGTCTTCTTGTCAGCCACCCGCACATTGCGCAGGATCTGGGGATAAACTTTCATTTCCTTGGCAAGGTCGCAGAGTGTGGCTTTCTTTTCCACACAGGCTTCCATCACCATAAGAGAAGTAAGGATCCCGTCGCCCGTTGCCGCGTAGCGGCTGAAGATGAT
Source organism: Candidatus Blautia excrementigallinarum (assembly GCA_019119235.1). Classification (GTDB taxonomy): domain Bacteria; phylum Bacillota; class Clostridia; order Lachnospirales; family Lachnospiraceae; genus Blautia_A; species Blautia_A excrementigallinarum. The sequence continues at coordinate 5,006 of DWXL01000211.1, forward strand.
GTGGCCGGACTGTTCTCCGCCGATACTGTAATTGTTTTCCATCATGTTTTCCGCCACATATTTATCGCCCACGGCTGTCTGCTCGTACTGGATATCTTCGCGCTCCAGAGCTTTGTAAAGGCCGAGATTGGACATTACCGTTGTGACCACGGTATTTCCGTTCAGTCTTCCCTGTTCTTTCAGATATTTTCCGCAGACATACATGATCTTGTCGCCGTCGATGATATTACCCTTATGATCCACCGCAATACAACGGTCCGCGTCTCCGTCGTAGGCAAAACCAATGTCCAGTCCCTTATCCACCACAAATCTCTGAAGGACCTCAATATGGGTGGAACCGCAGTTCGTGTTGATGTTGGTTCCGTCCGGAGTATTGTTGATCACATAAGTTTTCGCCCGCAGAGCGTCGAATACGCTCTTTGCAATGGCAGAAGAACTTCCGTTGGCACAGTCCAGTCCCACCTTGATATTCTTGAAATCACGGCAGGGAATGGAGATCAGGTATCCGATATAGCGGTTCCTTCCGGAAGCGTAATCTACAGTACGGCCGATGTCCTCGCCTGTCGCCAGGGGAAGTTCCTCGATACTGCCGTCGAGATACGCCTCGATCCGCGCCTCGATCTCCGGCTCGATCTTCTGGCCGTTTCCGTTCAGAAGCTTGATCCCGTTGTCATGGAAAGGATTGTGGCTTGCGGAGATCATGATACCGCAGTCAAAATCTTCCGTACGAACCACGTAGGAAACGCTGGGAGTCGTAGTTACATGGAGCAGATAGGCGTCCGCGCCGGAAGCCGTGATGCCGGCCACCAGAGCGTACTCAAACATGTAGCTGCTCCTTCTTGTGTCCTTGCCGATAACGATCTTCGCCTTGTGGTCTCTGCCATAATACCAGCCCACATAACGTCCCACCTGAAACGCATGATTCACAGTAAGCTGCACATTAGCCTCGCCGCGGAAACCGTCGGTTCCAAAATATTTACCCATAACAAAAATCCTCCCTTTGTTATTTTTATACTCTGCCCTCAGGCCTTATTCTGCTGATAAAGGTCCGCCGGGTATACGCCCTCTTTTACGAGATTCTCAAAAGCCGCCGTTACGGACGCCTTGTCTTCCTGATAGGTTACGCCGAACCAGGTATCTTTTGTTTCCAGAACGTCAACCTTGGCTGTGCCCGCCTTGATCAGACGGTCAATGATATCCGGAAGCAGATATTCTTTCTTGATATCCTCCGCATTAAGTCCTGCAAGGAACTCCCGGAAGCCTTTCTCCAGGATCTCCATAAACTCCGGCGTCAGTCCCCACATATTCATGGAAACAAGGCTCTTCACATCAAGCGGTACCACTGTTCCGTCCTCACGGCGTTCTTCCGCTCCGTTCTCAGCTTTATAGATATTGTGGGTTTCATTTACCCCCTTCAGGCTTCCCTCTTCAATATCGCAGATACCGCGGGTCACGCCGCCGTTCTCGCTGAGAGTATTCCCCAGACGGAATCCCGCCATACAGATATGCATCACTCCGTCCTCCGGATGATCCTGCACAAGATAATCATGAACCTTCACATATGCTTCTTTGCCATAGTAATCGTCCGCGTTGATCACCACGAACGGCTCGTCCAGTACCTTCTTCGCCGCCAGCACCGCCTGGCCGGTTCCCCAGGGCTTCGTCCTGTCCGCCGGTTTTGTGAATCCCTCCGGCAGCTCCTCAAGAGACTGGAACGCATATTCCACTTCCGTGATCTTCTCGATCCTGTCGCCGATCACACGACGGAATTCTTCTTCAATATCTTTGCGGATAATAAAGACGACTTTGTTGAACCCTGCTTCCAGGGCGTCATGGATGGAATAATCCATGATGATCTCGCCTGCAGGCCCTACCGGCGCAAGCTGTTTGATCCCTTTTCCAAAACGGCTTCCGATCCCGGCCGCCATGATCACCAGCGCTGTTTTCTTCATAATACAAATATCCTCCGTTTATTCCTCTTCATTGAGTTTACTCAGTTTTGCCGCCTGATCCGCAGCGATCAGACTGTCGATGATCTCATCCAGATCCCCGCTAAGAATATTGTCCAGACGGTGCAGCGTAAGCTTGATCCTGTGGTCTGTAACACGTCCCTGGGGAAAATTGTAAGTCCGTATCTTCTCTGAACGGTCTCCGGTTCCGATCTGGCTCCGCCTTGCTTCCGCCTCCGCGTCGTGCTGTTTCGCCAGTTCCATCTCATAAAGGCGGGAACGCAGCACCTTCAGAGCCTTTTCTTTATTTTTCAGCTGGGATTTTTCATCCTGACAGGAGATAACGATCCCTGTCGGAATATGTGTCAGTCTCACCGCCGAGTCTGTGGTGTTGACGCACTGGCCGCCATTTCCGGAGGCACGGAACACGTCGAATTTACAGTCGTTGAGGTCCAGATGAAAATCGATCTCCTCCGCCTCAGGCATGATCGCCACCGTGCAGGTGGAGGTATGGATACGTCCTCCTGACTCTGTTTCCGGCACACGCTGGACACGGTGTACGCCGCTCTCATACTTCAGTCTGGAGTAAGCGCCTGTTCCGTGGATCATGAAAGTCACTTCCTTGAATCCGCCGATCCCGTTCTCATTCAGACTGAGCATCTCGGTCTTCCAGCGACGCCCCTCCGCGTACTTCACATACATCCTGTATATCTCCGCCGCGAAAAGAGCCGCTTCGTCTCCGCCGGCTCCGGCGCGGATCTCCACGATAACATTCTTGTTATCGTTGGGGTCTTTGGGCAGGAGCAGGATCTTAAGCTCATGCTCCAGTTCTTCCACCTGTTTCCTCGCGTCAGCCAGCTCTTCCTTCAGCATCTCTCTCATTTCCTCGTCTTTTTCTTCGTCCAGCATAGAGAGACTGTCCTGAATGGTTTCTTTATTTTTCTTATATTCTCTATAGGTATCCACTATCGGCTGAAGCTCGCTCTGTTCCTTCATAAGCTTCTGAAAACGGTCCTGGTTATCTGTCACTCCCGGCTCGCCCAGCTCATTCAGGATCTCGTCAAAACGGATCAGCAGATCCTCCAGTTTATCAAACATATTTATCCTCCCGAATTATCCTGTTACATTTTCTGTCCCAGCACTACTCTGTCCAGTCCTGTAAGGTCCTTTACAGTCCGGACGCCGGCAAAACCGGCATCCCTGAGGAATGCCTCCACCCTGGCGCTCTGGCTGTGGCCGATCTCATACAGGATCCAGCCTCCGTCTTTCAGCCATGACGGCGCCTCCTCCGAAATCCGTCTGTAAAACCAGAGTCCGTCCTCACGGCCGTCCAGCGCCAGGACCGGGTCATGAAAACGCACTTCATCCATCAGCTCTTCGATCTCCGCCGTAGGGATATACGGCGGATTTGAGATAAGCATATCATATTTATGCTGTTCTGTTCTACTTTTTTGTCGAAAATATTCTCCGGAAAAAAGATCGCTTTCCACAAACTCAGCCCGGTTGTCCACACCCAGCCGCGCCGCGTTCTCCCGCGCAACGTCAAGCGCCGCTGCGGAAACATCCGCGCCGGTTCCCCTGGCTCCGGGGATCTCCATAAGCAGACTGAGAACCAGGCATCCCGAACCTGTACACATATCCAGAATATCAGGATCTTCCATATCTTTCAGGATCTTCAGCGCCTCCTCCGCCAGGATCTCCGTATCCTGTCTGGGAACAAGGACTCTACCGTCCACATAAAATTCATATCCCATAAAATCCGCCCGGTGCGTCAGGTGCTGAAGAGGGATATGCTCCGCGCGTTTCCGGCAGAGCGCGAGATATTCTTTTTCTGTCTCCTCATCTGTCATTTCTTCGGGATGGGCATAATAATATGCCCTGTCTTTTCCGGCAGTATATTCCAGAAGGAGCCAGGCATCAAGCCTGGCTTCTTCAATATCAGCCTTTTTAAGAAGCAGTGTTCCTTCTTTTAACAGTTCCTCAAGCGTTCTCATCGGCCTTCTTGTCCGGCTTCCAGCCGAACTCCTCTTTTAAATATGCTTTCCAGTCAAAAACCGCTTCCACGGCTTTGATCGCCACCTCCACCATGTCCGGCGTCGGCTCCTTGGTCGTCAGCTTCTGCATGGCAAGTCCCGGTTTGCTGAGAAAAGCGGCCAGTCTGCTGTCCGTTCGCCCGGCCCACTGGATCATCTCAAAGGAGATCCCGGCAACCACCGGAACCATCAGAAGACGCCCCAGAAGTCTTACCCAGAAAAAAGGAACCAGTACAAAAACAAAGTGCAGGCAGATACTCACCAGCATCACCAGGAAAAGGAAGCTGGTCCCGCACCGCTTGTGCTGCCTGGAACTCTTCATCACATTGTCAACTGTGAGCGGAAGTCCATGTTCAATACAGTTGATGCATTTATGCTCCGCTCCATGATACATAAATGTTCTCTGAATATCCTTCATTCTGGAGATCAGGAACATATACCCAAGGAACAACGCCATTTTTACAAATGCCTCCACTACCGTAACCAGAAACTCTGAGGCCCCCGCTTTACGGATCAGGCTGGCAAGAGCATAGGGCAGAAGCATAAAAGCCGCCACGGACAGAACGATGGATACCGCTACCGTACCGTAAAGAAGCCATTTAAACTGCCTATCCTCTTTTTCCTTCTGCGCCGCTCTCTCCTCCTCGGAAAGAACAGCTTTCTTTCGGGCGTCTTCCTCGTCCTCTTCGTCTCCCGCGATCTCTGCCGAATACATCAGACATTTCGTTCCGATCACAAGACCGTCCACAAAGCTTACGACCCCGCGGATGATTGGTTTTCGCAGAAAACTCCCTTTACCGAAAACGCATCTGTAATCTTCTATTTTAAGTTCAATCTCTCCGTCCGGCCGGCGCACCCCCACAGAGTATTTATCCTTGTGGCGCATCATGATGCCTTCCATTACCGCCTGGCCGCCGATATTCGATGATCTTGCTTCCATTCTGTTCTCCGCTTATCCTAAAGTAAAGAAAGGTTGAGATCTCCCAACCTCAACCTGTTCTCTCATAACTGTATTCTGTCTGATTATTTGTTTAAGCCGTATTTCTTATTGAACTTATCAATACGTCCGCGAGCCTGAGCTGCTTTCTGCTGGCCTGTGTAGAAAGGATGGCATTTGGAGCAGATTTCCACATGGATGTCCTTCTTTACAGATCCTGTTACGAATGTATTTCCGCAGTTGCAGGTTACGGTTGCCTCCTGATAGTTCGGATGGATTCCTTCACGCATGATTTTCACCTCTCTATAGTTCTTCTTTTTCTATTCGTATATATAGACGAATCTATTATTTTGCAGCTTTCTGATTATAGCATATCGATTCTCTAAATGCAAGATGTTTATAAAAATTTCTGTTTTTTGGCCATCTGGACAAATTCCGCGTTGGTCCGGGTCCTGGAAAACATATTCAGGATCTGCTCCACAGCCTCGTCCGCCTTAAGGCTGTTCAGGGCTCTCCGCATGATATATACAGCTTCCTGCTCCTCTCTGGTAAGAAGGAGATCCTCCCGCCGGGTGCCCGATTTCTGGATGTCGATCGCCGGGAACACTCTCTTCTCCTGAAGCCTGCGGTCAAGGACAAGTTCCATATTGCCGGTTCCCTTAAACTCCTCGTAGATCACATCGTCCATTTTGCTTCCTGTATCCACCAGCGCGGTGGCCAGGATCGTCAGGCTGCCGCCCTCCCGCATCTTTCTGGCCGCGCCGAAAAACCTCTTCGGCATATGCAAAGCCGCCGGATCAAGTCCGCCGGAGAGAGTTCTTCCGCTGGGCGGAACACAGAGATTATAGGCTCTGGCAAGTCTGGTGATGGAATCCAGAAGGATCGTTACGTCTTTCTTATGCTCCACCAGGCGGCGGGCACGCTCGATGACCATCTCCGAAACACGCTTATGATGCTCCGGCAGCTCGTCAAAGGTGGAATAGATCACTTCCACATTCTGTCCCTGGATCGCTTCCTTAATATCAGTTACTTCCTCCGGACGCTCGTCGATGAGAAGAATGATCAGATGCATATCCGGACTGTTCCTGAGGATGGATTTGGCCACATCTTTCAGAAGAGTGGTCTTGCCCGCCTTCGGAGGGGAAACGATCATTCCTCGCTGTCCCTTGCCGATAGGACTGATCAGATCCACGATCCTCATGGCCACTGTTCCTCCGGGACGTTCCATTTTAAGGCGCTCACGGGGGAACACCGGTGTCATGTCTTCAAAATTATACCGTTTCTGAGCCTCACCCGGCGCAAAGCCGTTGATAGAGGTCACATAAAGAAGCGCGCTGAACTTCTCTCCCTGCGTCTTGATGCGGATGCTTCCCTGGAGGATATCTCCTGTTTTCAGATTAAAACGCCTGATCTGGGATGGGGAAACATATATGTCATTCTCTCCGGGAAGGTAATTCTCACAGCGTATGAAACCATATCCGTCCGGAAGGACCTCCAGAATACCGTCCGCCTTCTCGCCGCTGTCAAGCTGGGCAGTCTCAGCGGGCATTCTGCCGTCGTCCTGCTGCGCGGAATAGTTCCTGCGGTTTTCATCCTGGCTTCCGTGACTCCTGCGGTTTTCATCCTGACTTCCATGGAACCGCCTTACTTCTTCCCGTCCGCCCTGTCTGTGGTTCTCTTCCTGCTGCGTTCTCCGTCTGCTCTCATAAGCAGGCCTGCTTTCTTCGGCTCTGGCGCTGTCATTCTCTGCGCTGCTGTCTGATGCCGCGCTCTTCTGCGCGTCTTTTTCATCCTCCTGAAGCATACGCTCGATCAGCTCCGGCTTCCTGAGTGTTGAAATTCCTTTCAGACCTCTTGCTTTCGCCAGGTCCTTCAGTGTTGCCAGCGACAACGATTCGTATTTTTCTCTCATAATATTACTCCAGTCTTTTCTCTATATAATAATATACTTTTTGTGATTGCTGCTTACGGGGTACAAACTCTGTCTGAATAGACATGAACTTCAGAACACCGGCAGAGACGTGATATTGTCTGCCGGATAAACCGTTTTTCTCCGCAGGGCAGTGCGCCCTGTCTTCGTAGATTACTATCAGATGAGAAGAAATCTTTCCTTCAGGCATCGGGGACAGTCCCCGCCCCGCCAGCCCTTCCGGGCTGCGCGGAACAAAGTGGTCTTTTCCCGTCTGATCAATTCTGGATGTTATCTTACCATATTTGGCATATTATGTCCATAAGTGAAACAGAGGAAAAATCAATTCTTTTTAATTTTTTTCAGATATTCTCTCAGAAAATCCGTAAAAGTTTCCATTTCTTTCCGGGTTCCTATCGTAATCCGCAGGAAGTTGTCCGTTCTTCCTCCCGGGAAGTACCTTACATATATGTGTTTCTCGCGAAGAGCCCCGAAAAGCTCAGCCGCAGGACATGTTTCATGGGTGGCAAAGATAAAATTCGCTTTGGAATCCTCAAAAGAAAATCCCAGCGCTTTCAGTTCTCTCTTTGTCCATTCCCTTGTCTCAATAATTCTATTACAGGTATCTTCAAAATATTCCCTGTCCTTCACCGCCGCCGCGCCTGCCGCCAGGGCCGTCCGGTCCATGGTATAGGAATTAAAGGAATATTTGGCGTCGTTGAGATAACGGATCAGCTCCGGACTTCCGCAGGCAAAACCGATCCTCATCCCGGCCATGGAACGGGATTTGCTGAAAGTCTGCACAACCAGAAGGTTGTCGTATTTTTTCAGAAGGGACAGCGCGGACTGCGCGCCGAAATCCACATAGGCCTCATCCACGATCACCACCACATCCCGGTTGCGGCTGACGATCTCCTCCACATCGGAAAGGGGCAGTTCCACGCCGGTGGGCGCGTTGGGATTGGGAAAGACAATTCCGCCGTTTTCCCGGAAATAATCCTCCTTACGGATGTGAAAATCCTCATCCAGCGCCGGCCGTTCATAGGGGATCCGGAAAAGATCCGCCCACACGTCATAAAACGAGTATGTGATATCAGGAAAGAGTATGGGCCTGTCGCTGTTAAAAAACGTCAGGAAACTCATGGCGAGCACGTCGTCTGATCCCACGCCCACAAATACCTGGTCTTTTTCCAGCCCATAGTTCTCCGCTATGGCGGAAACCAGTTCTCCTGCCGTGGGATCCGGATACAGACGCATAGCGTCCGTATCCATCTCCCTCAGCACCTCCGCCACTCCCGGCGCGGGAGGGTAGGGATTCTCATTGGTATTCAGTTTGATCATGTCCGGCTGATTGGGCTGTTCTCCCGGAGTATAGGGCGTCACCCTGCGTACATTCGCTTCCCAGTTTTTCATAATCTGGCAACTCCTGTTTCTCTTGCTGCATCGGCAACCGCTTTTGCAACTGCCGGTCCCACTCTCTTGTCAAACGCCTTCGGAATAATATAATCTGCGGAAAGCTCCTCGTCGGTGATCAGTCCCGCCAGCGCCTTCGCGGCGGCGATCTTCATCTCATCGTTGATATCTTTTGCTCTTACGTCAAACGCGCCGCGGAAAACTCCCGGGAAGGCAAGAACGTTATTGATCTGGTTGGGGAAGTCGCTTCTTCCTGTAGCGATCACTCTGGCGCCGCCGGCTTTCGCGTCGTCCGGGAAAATCTCCGGAGTCGGGTTTGCGCAGGCAAAGATCACGGCGTCCTTCGCCATGGTCTTAACCATCTCTGTTGTAACCGCGCCGGGTGCGGAAACCCCGATAAACACGTCCGCGCCCACAAGCATATCCGCCAGCGATCCTGCTCTCTTCTCTCTGTTGGTGATCCTGCTCATCTCTTCCTTCACAGGATTCATGCCTTCCTGGCGTCCCTCGTAAATAGCGCCTTTTCTGTCGCAGAGGGTCACGTCCGCATATCCCGCTTTCAGAAGCAGCCTTGCGATGGAGATCGCCGCCGCGCCGGCTCCGTTCATGACAATGCGCACGTCTTCTTTTTTCTTTCCTACCACGCGCAGGGCGTTAGTCAGTCCCGCAAGAGTGATGATAGCCGTTCCGTGCTGGTCGTCATGGAAAATGGGGATATCGCATTTTTCTTTCAGTTTTCTCTCGATCTCAAAACATCTGGGAGCGGAAATATCCTCCAGGTTCACGCCGCCGAAAGATCCTGAGATCAGATAGATCGTGTTGACGATCTCGTCCACGTCATGGCTCTTAATGCACAGCGGGAAAGCGTCCACGTCGCCGAAAGCCTTAAAAAGAACGCATTTGCCTTCCATCACCGGCATTCCGGCTTCCGGTCCGATATCTCCCAGTCCCAGAACAGCGGAGCCGTCTGTTACTACAAGACACATGTTCCATCTTCTTGTAAGCTCGTAGGATTTGTCAACGTCCTTCTGGATTTCCAGACAGGGCTGGGCGACTCCCGGGGTGTATGCCAGAGACAGGTCGTCCTTTGTTTCCACCGGAACTCTTGTCACTACCTCGATCTTACCCTTCCATTCTCCGTGAAGCCTCAGTGATTCTTTTGCGTAATCCATTCTTGTGCCCTCCTTGGGATCTTTATATAATTTATTAATAATTTCCCGTAAAGAACCCGCTGTTCCCGGGAAGTTTATAACCCTCAAAATATTTATGAAAATCAAGATTCAGATAACCGCACAGGTCCGCCAGTTCAACCATGGTGTTATCGTTTACGGGAATACCGTTCTTCCTTCTCTCCTGCTCCGCGAAGACTTCTTTTTCACCGTGTGTATAAATGCGGTCCTGTCCGTCCGCTTTCGGACTTTCTCTCAGTTCTTCCAGATACTGCGACAAATGATCCCGGATAGCCTGCGGGTCTCCGAACACAGCGGGATCCACAGCCATAAACCCATGGCAGATTCCTGTTCTGTCCGGGAAAGTACAGCATTTGTCCGATGTGACGCCAAGTGAAAAAATGGAGCTGAACAGTTCGCAGATCATACCGTATCCATATCCTTTATGGCTTCCACTCACTTCGCTGCTGCCGCCCAGAGGCATGATCCCGCCGCCGTTCTTGGCGACAATATTCGCAAGCACGTCAGGAGCGTCTGTGGAAGGATGACCGTTCTTATCCAGCGCCCAGCCTTCGGGAAGCGGTTTTCCCATTTTGTTGTACATTTCCAGTTTACCGCGTGTCACCACGGTAGTGGAACAGTCAAAGAAAAACGGATAGGGATCCGCCGGCATAGCCACCGCTATGGGATTGGAACCCAGCATTGCTTTTCTGCCGAAAGTCGGCACCATGATCGCCTCGGAGTTTGTGCACGCCATGCCCAGAAGGCCTTCATCCGCAGCCATCTTCGCATAGTATCCGGCAATTCCGAAATGATTGGACTCTCTGACTGTGACAATACCCACGCCTGTTGTTTTCGCCTTCTCAATAGCTTTTTTCATTGCGAAGATGCTGATCAGCTGCCCCATCCCGCTGTGACCGTCGATTACTGCGGAAACCGGAGTCTCAAATACAACCTCCGGTCTGGCTTCGGGATGAATGGTTCCTTTTTCAATTCCTTTGTGATACCGTACCATCCGCTGCATCCCGTGGCTTTCGATCCCGTAGAGATCCGCCTTCAAAAGCACGTCTGTGATCTCTCCGCTTTCCTCTTCGCTGAAGCCGAAAGCTCCGAAAGCGTCCCTGCAAAACCTGTTCAGAGTTTCAAATGACCATGTTACATATCCCATAATTTTGCCCTTCTTTCCGGTTTAACCAATTAAAAATATTGGTATAACCAATTTATAAATTGATTGTACCATTGGTCTGACCAGAATTCAAGGCAAATTCTGCCAAAAATCCCGTGATTTTCCGGGTCTGGTTACTCTTCACCACCCGCTGGAATATGCTCCCCGTCTGTCTGACGGTTCTGCAGCTCTTCCATGTATTCTTCCACTGTATCCATATGTTCCGACATGCATTTCTCCGCCTCGGCGGCGTCTCCGCTGATAATCGCTTCCACCAGACGTCGGTGCTGCTCGTCCACCATGTCTGAAGACTGATTTTTCTTCATCACATAATCCCGCGCTCCGGAAATGATGTTTTCCGTAAGCTGATCCGCTGCCGCCAGGACGCTGTTGATCATGGGATTGTCGGCGATCCTGCCGATCTTCATGTGAAGTTCCTTGTCCAGAACTCCTCTGTCCTTCTCATTTTCGGCGGCGTCGATCCTGGCAAGTATCATAAGGAGCTCCGCCGCGTCCAGCGGCGTGCACTTCTTCGCCGCCAGGATGGCGTTCTGCCTCTCCAGGGCTGCGCGGAGCTGCTGGTTCTGTCTCATATAGCTGTGGTTCAGCCTGAAAAGAATTGTCAGCGGGCCGATCAGCCATGTGTCCAGGTTGTCCGTGATGTAGTTCCCGCCGCCGGGCACCGCCTCTATAATCCCCAGAAGCTCCAGGGCCCGGAGGGCCTCCCGCACTGCGGAACGGGACACCTTCATGGTTTCCGCCATATTCCGCTCCGCGGGCAGGGCATCGCCTGCTTTCAGGCTGCCGTTCTGTACATTCTCAATGATCTGTTCAAGTATACCGTTAAATGCTCTCTCTTCTCCTATTTCTCTAAACATGCTTCTCCTTTAATATTCATAATGCCGCAGCCGGCAGAACCCCCCCGGCTCCGGCGCCATATTCTTTCTCTGGCGTCAGTGTACACACTGACGCTAAATAATATCTGACATTAAATAATTAAGCGCCGGCAGACAATGGAAAGTGCTTCCACAGTCCGCTGACGCTAACATCATACTATATTTGGGGAATCGTTGCAAGTTTAACCCTGCGCAAAAACGCCGGCAGGTATAGATTCCCGCCGGCGTTCCATCTCAGACAATTCTGCCCGAACTCTTTTATATCCATTTCTTTTCTGTGATCACCGCGTCATATCCGTGTATTTTAATATGATCACCCACGTGAAGTTTGTCTTTTTTCGCCAGTATATAGCCGTTATTCACTTCTTTCACATAGGAATAGACCATCTTTGACACGCGCCCTACCTCTTCTTCCTCGCCGTCAATATATACGGCTTCGCCAGGTCCTCCGAACTGCTTTGACCGGATATAAATATCCGCCTCCGGAACCTCGAAACCGACCATTTCTTTCTCCGGCCCGTTTTCCTTTACTTTCAGAAGAGCTTCTTTTCCGATAAAATCTTTTTCCCAGTCAATATTTCCGTCCAGCCCCACTTCCATCGGATTCGTATGGGCCAGATCTCTCATATAATAAAACCCGCTTTCTGTGGGAAGGGTCCAGGCCATTACCTGGAACTCCGTCACCTGTTTACCTTCAAATCCGGGCGCCGTATCTTTCAGAATCTTTTCCAGTTCATCTGTCCTGTCTTTACGGCAGTATATTTCATAGCCGAATTTCTCTCCGGTAAAACCGCCCCGGTTGATCAGCACTTCCATATCGCCGATTTTATTTGGCTCATGACTGAAGAATTTCAGTCCGTCTACCGGATTCTCCACAATGGAATTGACCATTTCTTTTGATCTTGGCCCCTGTACCGCAAACATATCCCACTCATCGGTGATATCGCTCCAGTCCACGTCATATCCTTCGGAGTGATAATAGATCCAGTCATCTGTATAAGTCAAAAACAGTGTGGAAATCCAGAACCTGTCTTCAGCCATTCTCATGATCACTACGTCGTCGATGATCTCCCCGGCTTGATTCAGCATGGTAGTGTAGCGGTCCCGTCCCACCTTGATATTTCCAATATCATTAGGATACAGATATTCCAGGAGTTTCACCACATCCGGACCGCTGATCTCGATCAGTTGATGGGTCCAGTAGTACCATCCCACTGTCTGGCGGACAGCCATATGTTCCGATCTTTTCATTTCATCGTATTTAAATATGTTTTTATACATCCGCTTGCCCCTCCCATCAACAGAATTTATCGATTTTCTTTGCGATCTTTATCCGAAGTTTGCCTGCAGGAGAATCCTCTTCCCACAGAGACCACTGTGCGTTGACCAGGGTTTTCACCATACCATACCAGAAGTCCACATGTACCTGGGGCAGTTCTTTACATCCGGTAATCTCCAGACCGGAGCGGTCGATCACATAGATGCATTCCTTCTCGTTAAACGCTTCCACTTCGTAATTACACAGAATGGACTGAAGCTGCATTTCCACAAGGCCGCCCATCACCCGGCCGTCTTCTCCAATCTCAGGAGGAACTCCCAGCCAGTCTCTGGCCGCCTTAATGGCATAACGCTCTCCAAACATTGCTTTTCCCGCCGCTTCGCAGACACAGTGCAAAATATGATCCGCCATCTTACGTGTGACGATCCCTCTCCTCACTGCCTCATTGATTGCCGGCAGCACATACAGAGAAGCGGAAGTAGACAGCGTCACCATATTCGCACTGGAAGAATCCTGTTCCAGATGAGTGCCGTTTGTAAAAGTATAATTACACTCTTCCCGGAATACCATAGATTCTTTTACACAATCCTCTTCTTCTGTATATTTGATCTGATCTGCCGTGGCAACCGGTCCGAAGCTCTCCCACAGCTCGTGCTCCGGCATCGGATATTTGTCACGGTTTTCCGCGACGATCCGGCAGTGCCTGTCGCCGCAGCCTTTTGCCTCTACCATGCAGTATTCCATTGAGGGACCCGGACGGCGCCGTTCCGCTGAACCGATGGCGGAACCCTGCAGTGACATGGTAGTGGCGCGGCAGAGTTCGGAACCTACGATATCCCAGTCACAGACATCCAGTTCTTTTTCCGCGCGATATGTACCAAAGTCCTGACACCTCCCGCACATCAGAAGAGCGTCGTCTCCCTGATCTCCGATCAGAGCGCCCACAAACTGTCCGCACATAAAAGGATGCATATTGTTCATGTCGTCTCCGTTCTCTCCGTACATCCGGTTTGTGGCAACCAGGCGAGCAAGCGCGTCTTCACACATCAACTGTGCCCGCTCCCGGTAATCCGGTATCATGATCCGGTATGCCTGCATACAGGCGGCGCCGATTACCTGCTCAAAACGGTTGGAATAATGCATGGCGTCACGATAACAGTACATTTTTTCCCATGGCGATTTGATCGCATAATATTCTTTCAGTCCAGATCCTTTTCCGCTGTTCTGCGGCAGTCTTTCATCTATTTTTTTACTCATTCCTGTTTTCATTCCTTTCGTTTTTCCGAACAGAATCCTCTGCTGTCCGGACAGATTTTTATTCTTCCGGCGGATATGCTTCGATCGCCACCTGATGATGCACGATATTGTGGGACGCGCCTGCGTCAGCCACTACCACTTCCCCTGTGATTCCGTCTGAAACCGCCGTGGACAGCATATAGGCTACGATCGCGACAGAGTCTACGGTCTGCGTGCTGTCGATGGACCATACCATCAGTTCGTCATAAAATTCATCCGACTGCTCTTCTGTCAGATTCTTCGCCGTCAGATTGCTGGATGCTCCCGGCGTAGCCATTCCGCCCGGAGCCACAGCGTTTACCATTATGTCATATCGTTTCAGTTCTTTCGCCGCCTCTACGATCAGAGCGTTTACCGCTCCCTTTGAGGCCGCGTAATGAGGATAGCCTCCAAATACCGGGTAGGGCATCCACGGACAGTTGGAGGAAACTGCCGTGATCTTTCCGGCGATCTTATGATCGATCATATACCTGGAAACATGTTTGATACAAAGAAAAAGTCCGGTGACGTTCACTTCCATGATATGGTTAAAATCCTCTTTCGCCATATGGTAAATATGGGCGTAATTCCAGATCCCCACAGAATTTACCAGGATATCCACCGACCCGAACGCCTTATCCGTAAAATCCACAAGACGGATCACATCCTCTTCCTGGGAAACATCTGTTTTACAGTACTTCACCCGGTCTTCTCCGTATCCTTCTTCCCGAAATAACGAAATCGCCGTTTCACCTTTTTTCTCCGATCCGGAGGCGATCACAACGTTCGCCCCTCCCTGGAGAAGTCTAAGAGCAATATTAAATCCCAGTCCGGACGTTCCCCCCGTTACAATAGCAGTCCTGCCCTCCACCATGAGCATATCGTGAAGAGGACGTGCCTGCCTGATGTATCCCGCCATCATCTGGCGCATCGCTTCGTTTGCATCATAAGCCATAGTAAAAACCCCTTTCTGTAAATCGAATCCTTCTCCTGTCCGCATTATTTCGCGGTTGCTGCATATATGCATTATAGAAAAAGACAATATTTTTGGAAACAGACAGAGCAAATGGTATTTCTGTTTTTTCCCCTACAGAATAACGGGTGATATTTTTCATTGAAATCATAGAAAAACCAAACTATAATAAAGAAAACCAACAGATTATCGGTTATCTGTTCCAGGAGAGGAGGAGACCGTCAGTGAAACTGAACGCAGATATTATATTTGATAAACTGAAAGAGCAGTATCCCGCGGAAATGTACGGAATAAAGGAAACAGCTCTGGCTCTGTCCCGACCGGAGTTTCACATGGACGACGATACCCGTTTTCTGGCCGGGCATCTGTATCTGGCCACAGCCGAACACCTTCCTTCCAGACCGTATCTTGAAAAGGGAGCCGTGCTGATCTGTATCGGGGAACCGGTCCGCATGAAATATTATACCGACAGGATCACCCTGATCCTGATCCGGGCACGAAAAGACTTTTTTACTGTTTATCACAGCGTACAGAAAATCTATGACTACTACGAACAATGGAATGAAGAACTTTTTCAGGTATTTCAGCAGGATGCGGATATTCAGAGAATAACCGAGCTCAGCGCCTCGTATATGGGCCATTCTGTCTGGGTCCTGGACTCCAGCTTCCATATCGTATCTGTCGGATACAAAAACAACTCCGGTCATATCCGGAGTCTCGGTGACGCCGGCGACTCTCTCGCCCCGTCAGATCTGGCTGAATTTCTTAATTACGGTGAAATGTCTACCGATATTCACGATCCCCTTCTTCTGAACATCGGCGGCAACCAGTCACTGGCCGTAAACCTTTTTGACAGATCCGGACAGTATGCCGGCTGCTTCTTCATGCCTGAGGACGGACAGCCTTTTCTCCCTGGAGACACTGCTCTTGCCGCTTATCTGGGAACTCTCCTGGAGAAATCTCTGGCTCGCAATCCTTCTTTCTTTTCCAGCGAGCAGAATACGATCCGACAGATTTTAAGGGAGATCATCGAAGAACGCCCCATACGCCCCATTCATAAATCAATACTGCAGGCCATCCAGATGAAAACACGTTATGTCTGCGTCAGCGCTCATATTATCAGCAGATATTCCCAGATCCCCGTCAGCTATATCTGCAGTCTGTTTGAGAAAAATTTCCCCGGCTCTGCCGCCTTTTCTCACAATCAGTCTGTTGCGGCTTTCATTGATCTGAAAACGCTCTATGACAAAGACGGAAAATATCAGGACAATTTAAACGCGCGGCTGGACCCCATGCTTACGACCCTGAAACTCTATGCAGGCATCAGCAATGATTTCTCCAATCTGTACGACGCCAGGATGCACTACCTCCAGGCGGAAATTGCAGTGGAAAACGGACAGCTCACTATGGGGACCTCCTCCCGGTTCTATTTTTCCAGTTTTGTGTTAATGGAAATGATCACAAATTCTACCGGGGGAATGCCTGTGGAAATGTTTTATTCCAATGGTCTTAAAAATCTGTTCCGCCACGACGCCCATTCACCGGTAAGTTATTTTGATACATTAAAAGTATTTCTGGAAGAAAACATGAATTATACCAGCACAGCCGAAACTCTGTATATTCACAGAAGCACGCTGGTCGACCGTATCAGCAGAATTGAAAAAGAACTGGGTATCGATCTGAAAGATTATAATGAACGGCTCCATCTTCAGATTATCATCAAAGCATTGGAGCTTAGAGAAATTCTGAAAAAAACCGGAAAATAGCAGATTTTTTCCTGCATTGTGAAACAGCGGCAGGCTGCGGAATCTTGTCTCCGCAGTCGGCCGCTGTTTCTTTTTCGTCTATCTGGAACATTTCTTCAGATCTTCATCTATCTGATCCGCAAACTTTGCTACTTCCGCAGATTCCGGATAAGACAGAAGCTTTCTGTAAGTCATTGCTCCCACCAGTTTCATAGACGGATTACTTGTTGAGCCAGGAGCATATTTCTCCATAACCGCCTTTCCCTCCGGCGAACGTAAGATATCTTTGATTTTACTGTCCAGTGATAAAGCCATAATCATAACCTCCCAAATAGAATTTTCTGTAATTCTATTTTAGAGAAACTATCTGTTCTTTTTAAGCCGGAAAATGTAGGCTTTTTCAGGCAAAAATCCGACGGATTACCGGTTTCTCAGAAGTTCCGTATGTGCCTGGTCGATCTCTTTCACCAGAGCGTCCAGAAGATCCAGATGCTCATAGGCGTCGCTGAGGACCGTAAGCACATAGGGATGTTCTCCCTTCATCACGATCCCCGCGTCATTTTGAACGGTATAATAGGAATCCTCCCCTTCAAAGGACCAGCCGCCTTTGGAATATACGGCATAGGATCTTCCCAGCGTCTCATAGATAACCGATTCGTCCGTGCCGCTGTACAGAGGCCGGATCAGCTCCGCCGTTTCACTGTCCGACGTAAAAAAATCATAAATATTCATCCACAGGCGGGTAAAATCCCTGCAGGTAACGGACGCGAAGGATCCTTCCGAAAGTTGGATATCCGGACTGCCCGCCCGGGCAGTCCATTCATTAAATTCCGTTTTGCCGAAATTATTAATCAGTGTAAAATAATCCTCGTTGCTGGACCACATAACGGCGTTTTCGATTTCTTCATAAAATTCCTCCGCCGCTTCGGGATAAGTCTGTACCATCCAGGCTATGTAAGGCGCTTTGATGGCGCTGGCGCTGTAAAACTCCGCGTCCGGATGATAACTGATACCGCTCCCCGTATTCAGGTCGTACAGAAGGAAGCTCACCGAATATCCCTGTGATTCCAGAACCCCGGTCTTCTCTTCAATGCTCTGGCTGATCTCTTCCAGAGTAACCTTTTTCAGATCCCCGTCCCAGGTGACCGCCAGTTCATAGTTGTTTTTATCCAGTATATTTACAAACGGTTCATCCACCAGCGCTTCCGCCGCGGCTTTCGCTGCTTCCGCCTCCGCCAGTCTAGCGGCCGCTTCCGCCTCTGCGGCCGCTTCTGTCGCTTTTCTTTTCTCGACGGCAGAAAGAATGAGCATGATAATAATAATCAGCGCCGCCGCCAGAACCGGAAAAAGTATTCTCCGTATTTCGTTTCCGCGCTTCGATCTCCATCCTGATTTATTGCCGTATCTGTGAATTATATCCTGTAAGTCCCGTATGATCATCTGGTGTCATCCCCTGTTTTTTCGTAATACTTTCTTATTATATGCTTAATATTTTATCAAAAAGTTTATCACCACATTTTCCCAAAAACAAGAAGCACCGGCGAAAGTTCGTTGTTTTTTCACATTTCACAGCCGTTCCGGCATATACTCCGCGGCCCTCTTACCGGGGAATACTGGCAGAAAGACACAGAGTCCCATAACCGATCTCCGGATTGGGATACTCATCAAATCCCCGCAGTGGCTGCGCGCCCCGTCTCAGATAGGCTTTCACTTTTTCGCCCCAGAGAAACGGATCCCTGCCCCTTATTATTCCAAACTCCATAAGAAGGGCCGCGCTTCCGGTGACAAAAGGCACGGCGAACGAAGTTCCGGTAAAACTTCCGTATCCGCCGCCGGGCACAGGAGCTGTGATATCCACTCCCGGCGCCGCCAGATCCGGCTTGGGATAGGAAAGCCTCCTCCCTCCCCGTCCGGAAAAATCTGCAAAGGCGTTCAGCCGGGAATCGTAGGCCCCCACTGTGATCACCTTCGCCGCGGTAGAAGGGATGGTCAGCGTTTCCTCCGCGTTGGAGGAATAAAATCCGGTCCCCTGGTTCAGCACCTGTCCTCCCGGCATCCACAGAAAGAAATCCCCTTCGCGGACTCTCCTTCCACGCAGTTCTATTTTCCATATCCCGCTCTCTATATAAGTATCCCGGGGAAGAAAATCAAAATAAATTTCCTGAGTCACCTGAAAAGGCCCCGGCTTTCCGTAATAAACCAGAAGCTCCGTTCTCCCCGACGAATATCTCTGGGCTCCCGCCTTCTCGGACAGCGGACCGATCCTTTCGCCCGAGGGCGCCTCTATATATATTTCCATCTCATCCACATAGGATTTCCAAAGCTGGATATTCATCACCGGCTCAAAAACTCCCACGCTGAATTCGATCTCCTTTGTTTCTCCCTGGCCGAGCCTTCCGGATGCGTGAAGATTGTCGCTGCCGTTATTTCCGGTCCCCACGCAGATCACCGTCCGCCCCACGTTCGCCGCATTGCTGAGATAGGTCTCCAGAAGGGAATCGCCGCGGTGTGACCCGTAATTGTTCCCGAAACTTAAATTAACAGCCATGGGCCTTCCCAGCCTCAGCGCCTGACGCACCAGGTAATCCACTCCCTGCATCAGCTCAGTGGTTCTTGGAAAGGAATTCTCCCTTGGTATTCCCATTTTCACCGCAATGATATCGCTTTCACAGGCTACACCGCGATAAACGCCGCCGGAGGCCCTTCCGTTTCCTGCAGCGATCCCCAGCACTGCCGTCCCATGCCCGCTGAGATCCTGCTGGGGCACGAGAAGCCTGCCCTCTTCTTCCATAAGTTCCAGCGCGCGGTTGATTTCTTCCTCACCGTACTCTACTCCCAGAAAGTAACCTTCCGGCGGACGGCCCGCCTCTTTCGGCGCGCTCTGATCCCACAGCTTCAGAATACGACTTGTTCCGTCTTCTCTTTGGAAATCCGGATGACGGTAATCCACACCGGAATCCACAATTCCGATCAGCACTCCCTTCCCGGTAAGTCCCGGCTCTCCGTCAATTTCTCTCTGTACCGAACGTATACAACTCGCTTCCGTTCCCTGATCCACCTGAAAATAGAGACGCTTCGGCATTTCCGCGAACTCAATCTGAGGCTGCGACACAAAGCTTTCCAACTGCCGCTCCGGAAGCGTTACCACCGCATATCCGCCCAAAAGGGGGGCTGCCCGCACTCCTTCCCCGGACAGCGTCCCGATCTCCCCACTGTATTTTATCACTATATCCCACATTCCTGTTTCTTGTGTATAACCGACATTCAGATTCCCTGATTTCCGGCGCTCTTCTTCTGTGGAATCAGACGCCAGGTTCAGAAGATTGTCCATTTTCTGATCTTCCATCCGTTCTTCCCCCTATATTTTACCGGGACGTCCGGCAGCGGAACCGGCCGCCGGCGCCCCCCTTTTTTCATAAATCTATGAGAAAAACTGAAGGAATTTACGGTATTTTGTGCTGATGCGGAAATATTTCTCTTGAATTTTATAGTTTCATGTGCTATTATCGGATTCAGACAAGGATGTCAGAGTGCTCCGGCTGCTCTGACATCTTTTTTTATAGATATATTTACAGGTACAAAGATGTGCATCCGGAAAGTGGTACCCTTTCCGAGATGCTTTTTTTGTACTTAAAAAAGGAGCAGGAGGAGATTAATAGAAAAACCAATTTACTTTTTATATGAAATAAGTTATAATTTTTTTATAATTTTCAAAATATTTTTATAATTCAAGGAGGACTGGTTTATGGTATTACAAACCCAAGCTCTTATCATTGTAGTCGCATATCTGGTAGGTATGCTTCTTGTCGGTTTCATCGTCGGCAAGCTCCAGATCAAGGACAGCAGCGACTATATGCTTGCAGGCCGCCGCATGGGCCTGTTCATGGTAGCCTTCTCCCTTTCCGCCAACAATATCGGCGGCGGTTCCACCACCGGCCTTGCGCAAAAGGCTTTCGGTGAATGGGGAATGAGCGCCATCTGGTACGTACTTGCGGCTTCCATCGCAATGATACCGCTGGCGTACTTCGCGCCGAAGATCCGCCAGACCATGGCTGTGACTATCCCGGAGGTCGTAGGACGCCGTTTCGGTCACATATCCAGCACCCTTACAGCGATCTTAAGCGTGCTTTCACTTTTCTGTCTGACTTCCTCCCAGATCGCCGCGTCCGGTACGGTTGTAGCGAGTCTGACAGGAATCCCCACAAACGTTGCCCTGGTGATCGCCGGAGCCGTTGTCATCATCTACACAACATTCGGAGGAATGATCGCAGACCAGATCTCAGACCTTATCCAGTTTGCCATTATCCTGGTAGGTCTGGCAATCGCCACCCCCATCGTTATCAGCGGATGCGGCGGATGGGAAGCGATCTCAGAAGCGCTTCCTCCTGTACAGCTCAGCTTCACAAAGATCGGCTGGGTAACGATCATCGGCTACATATTTAATTATTTCTGCACTTTCCTGGCCGGTCCGGAAATGGTATCCCGTTTCGAGACAGCCAAGGATGAAAAAACAGCGAAACAGGCGGCATGGCTTTCCGCAGTCCTCATGGCTGCAATGTCCATCTTCCCCACCCTGCTTGGTCTTGCCGCACTGGCAACCATGCCGGATCTGGCGGACGGCGGCGCCAACGCCATGATGGCAGTTACCACAGCACATGCGCCGGGAGTTATCGTAGGAGTCATCTCCGCAGCAATCATCTGCGCAACCATGTCCTCCGCGGACTCCAACCTTCTGTGTATGTCCACCATGATCATGAACGACCTGTATCTGAAATACGGCGGAAAGAAGCTCAGCGACAAGCAGGTTATTACATATACCAGAGCATGTAACGTGGTATCCGCAGTGATCGCCATGATCATCTCCATGGCAGGCGTTCCTATCGTAACCATGAACACCTTCGCCTTCGGTATCCGCTGCGCCGGTCCTTTCGCCGCCTATGGTCTGGGACTGATCGTACCGAAAGCCACCAGAAACTCCGGTATCATCTCACTGATCGGCGGAACCATCGGTTTCTGCTTCTGGCAGTTCTTAAGCGGCGGCGGATTCAAGTTCGGAATCCTGCCCGTTGTATTCGGCTGCGCGGTCAGCGTTGTGGTATTCTTCATCGTAAACTTCATCGAGTGGGGCCGTGGAGTTGCTCCCGCGCCGTCCGCATACGTTGACGAGAAATAAAATTTCTATATACGCCAAACCTCCCGGAAAGCATACCGCTTCCGGGAGGTTCTTTATCCTGATCATATAATTTATAAAATTACTCTTCGACCTTCATTTCACGCACGATCTTACGCAGCTTCAGGATCATGGACGGAGCCACGGACAGTTCGTCCAGACCCATGCGCACAAACTCTTCGGTAAGCTCTGTATCCGCGCCAAGCTCGCCGCAGATACCCGCCCATTTGCCATGGGCATGAGCGTTGTCCGTTACCATTTTGATCATGCGAAGGATCGCTTCATGATGAGGATTATAGAAATCATCCAGCTTCTCGTTCTGCCTGTCGATGGCCAGTGTATACTGGGTCAGATCGTTGGTTCCGATACTGAAGAAATCCACAACCTCAGCGAGTTTATCGCTGATCATTACAGATGCGGGAGTCTCGATCATGATTCCCTGTTCCGGGATCCTGTACTGGATCTCCTGCTCCTGAAGTTCTTTCTCCACCTCGTCCACGATCGCGTAGATCTGCTGCACTTCTTCCACAGATGTGATCATGGGATACATAATGGACAGGTTGCCGTAGACAGCGGCGCGCAGAAGGGCACGGAGCTGTGTTTTAAAAATATCCGGCTGTTTCAGGCAGATGCGGATCGCGCGGTATCCGAGGGCGGGATTGTCCTCTTTGCCCAGGTTGAAGTAATCCACCTGCTTGTCCGCTCCGATATCAAGAGTACGGATGATCACTTTCTTGCCGGCCATCATCTGTACAGCCTGGCGGTACGCCTGGAACTGCTCCTCCTCCGTGGGGAAGTCGTCTCTTCCCAGATACAGGAACTCGCTGCGGAAAAGGCCGATTCCGCCGGCGTCGTTCTCAAGAACATAACCGATATCGCCTACGCTTCCGATATTGGCGTAAATGTTAATCTTATGTCCGTCGAGGGTAACGTTCTCCTTGCCCTTAAGCTCCTGAAGAAGTTTCAGTTTCTCCTCTTCTTCATGCATCCTCTTAAGAGTGGCTTCACGGGTCTCCTCATCGGGATCAAAGATCACCTCGCCTTTGAACCCGTCCACAACAGCCGTCATTCCGTTCTCAAGCTGCTCCAGATCCATGGGTACGCCGATCAGCGCCGGAATATTCATCATACGGGCAAGGATCGCCGTATGGGAGTTGGTGGAACCATGAACCGTGACAAAGGCAAGTATCTTTTCCTTATCCATCTGCACCGTCTCACTGGGAGTAAGATCATCGGCAACGATCACGGAAGGATCGATGGAACTCAGATCAATATCTCCCTGCCCGCTTAAATTGCGGACAACACGTTCTGATATATCTTTAATATCCGCCGCGCGGGCCTTCATGTAATCGTCGTCCATAGACGCGAACATCTCGGAAAAATTATCTCCCGTTACAGCCACCGCATACTCTGCGTTAATGGATTCTGTACGGATCATATTCTGGATCGCTTCCAGATAGTCGTCGTCCTCCAGCATCATCTGGTGAACCTCGAAGATTGCCGCGCTGGCTTCGCCCACTTCTTTCAGAGCCTTGTCATAAAGCTTCTGAAGCTGCGCCTTGGATTCCTCCACAGCTTTCTCCACACGCCCGATCTCTGCTTCCGGATCCTCTGTTCTCGTTCTTTTCACCTGATAATCGTTCTTTTTCAGAGTAACAACAGGGCCGAGGACAATCCCCTTATAAACGGATTTACCCTGGAAACACTGCATACTTTATCCCCCCTGTTAATTACAGATTCTTCTCAAAGAAATCCTTCAGCGCCTCAATAGCCGCGTCCTCGTCTTCACCTTCCGCGGAAATGGTAACAGTATCGCCGTTCTTAACGCCCAGAGACATCAGCATCATAAGCTGGGTAAGCTTCTTGGTCTTGCCGTCCTTGGTAATCGTACAGTCAGAAGTAAATTTCTTCGCCTCTTTTACAAGCAGTCCCGCCGGTCTTGCATGGATTCCCAGCTCATCCTTGATGGTGTAGTCAAATGTTTTCATAGTACAAACTCTCCTTTACACTTTATTAGTCTAATAATAATACATTTTTCCCTGTATGTAAATTCTTCTATGCATTTTTTTCCTGAAGCTCTGTATCCATTACCCTCTCTAGATGCATCGCAAGATACCCGATTTCAACCTCGTTAAAAGGAAGCTTCAGATTCTTTTCCATTTCCCGGCAAATCTGCCGGGAGGCTTTGTATGCCTCCGGAAATCTGACCTCCATATAATCGTTCATATTCACCTTCAGCTTTTCTCCGCTGACGGCTCTTGCTACCATGTAGCGCACATGATTCATAAGACGGTTGTAGGAAAGCGACATCACATCTATCTTCTTTCCCGTTTCTTTTTCCACAAGGGAGATACACTCTCTCACCGACCGGGCCATCTGCATGGCCTGGGAAACTTTTTCATCCACAATGGCCGAATGGATATGAAGAGCAATGTATCCCACCTCGTGTTCGTCGATTTCCAGGTGAAAACGCTCCCGGAGGAGCTCCTCCATGCACTGCGCCACCTTGTATTCTTTATGGAACAAAACACGGATGTCCTCTGTGAGAGGATTGCTGATCTGTTCTTTGTTCCGGATACGGCGGACGGCAAAAGCAATGTGATCCGCCATGGGAAAGAGAATGGAACGATCCAGTTCTCCGAATTCTTTTTCCGCCCGGTCCAGAACCTCTCCGGCAAGCTCCAGGCACTCCGGAGGCACCGATCTGATAATGTCCCGGGCCTCTCCCCGTTCTGTCAGCTCATTCAGAGAATAAACCCTTATGTCCGGGCCTGTTTCCACTGTCTGGCTAACCTTTTTGCCAAAAGCGACGCCCTTTCCCATCACAAGATATTCTGTTGTCTTTCTATCATCAATACCGATAAATGAATTGTGATTTAATACTTTTGCTATCCTGAAAATCATCCGTATCTTTTCCCCATCCGGACCGGATCCTACTCCAGAATTTCCACTTCAAAAAGCGCTTCCCCTGCCTTTACCGGTCCTTCTTTCAGCAGGCGTATTCTCTGATTGTCCTCCAGTTCTGTGCAGAGAACCGGAGAGGTGACGGAAGGCGCGTGGGTTTTCAGATAATCCAGATCCAGTTTCAGCATCGGATCGCCCTTCTTCACTGTCTGTCCGCTCTCTACCAGAGCTTCAAAGCCTTCCCCATTCAATTTTACCGTATCGATTCCCACATGGATCAGAAGACTGATCCCTGAGTCTGTCACAAAACCGACCGCATGTTTCGTGTCGAACACAAACGCTACTTCTCCGTCCTCCGGAGCTCTCACAATGGGATCTTCCGGAGTTACCACCGCGCCGTCTCCCATCATTCTCTGGGCAAATGCTTCGTCAGGCGCTGTGGAAAGATCCGCCGCCATACCTGTGATGGGGCTGGAAATTGTAACTGTGCCGACTACTTTTTTCTCTGTATTTTCCGAATTTTTCTCTTCTTCCAGGATTTCCGGCGTTTCTTCCGCCTCCGCCAGTGTGTCCGGCGCCGTTTCCAGATAATCTTCCAGATTTGATTTGATCACTGTCACATTTGGCCCGTAAATCACCTGTACGCCGTTTCCTTTATGCACCACGCCGGACGCGCCTGTAGCTTTCAGCACCCCGTCGTTTACAAGTGAAGCGTCCTTCACAGTACAGCGAAGCCTTGTGGCGCAGCAGTCCACATCGGAAATATTTTTCTTTCCTCCAAGACCTCTGGTAATAGCCTCGCTGACAGGATCTTCTGCTCCGGCTGCCCCTTCTCCTGTCTTCTGCGCCTCTTTTCTCGCGTTTACGTCCGCTTTGGTGTAAAGTTTCGTCTCCACGTCGTCGTCCTCCCGGCCCGGCGTCTTGAAGTTGAATTTTCTGATCATGAATTTAAAAATAAAGTAATACAGCAGGAAATAAATGATTCCCACCGGAATAATTCTCATCCAACTGGTCTTTTCGTTTCCCTGAAGGATACCAAACAGGAAAAAGTCCAGAAGGCCGCCGGAAAAGGTCAGGCCTACCGCGATATTCAGTATATGGGCGATCATATAGGCGCTTCCCGCCAGAACCACCTGTACCGCGAACAGAGCCGGAGCCACAAAAAGGAAGGAAAACTCCAGAGGCTCCGTAATACCGGTAGCCATACATGCCAGCGCCGCGGACAGAAGCAGACCGCCCGCCGCTTTTTTCTTCTCCGGTTTCGCGCACTGGTACATGGCCAGGGCTGCGCCCGGAAGTCCGAAGATCATAAAGATAAATTCACCCGAGAAATATCTTGTGGCGTCCGCGCTGAAATGAGCGATATTAGCGGAATCCGCAAGCTGCGCAAAGAAGATATTCTGTCCTCCCTGCACCATCTGTCCCGCTACTTCCATGGTTCCGCCCACCGCAGTCTGCCAGAAGGGCATATAGAACACATGATGAAGCCCGAAGGGAATCAGGGCTCTCTTAATAAGGCCGAAGATCAGGGTTCCCACATACCCGGAGCCTGTGACAAGACCTCCCAGCGCGTAAATACCATTCTGTACCACCGGCCATACAAAAAACATCAGGATTCCCACAAACATATAAACAATAGTGGAAATAATCGGTACAAACCTTGTCCCACCGAAGAAGGACAGGGCATTCGGAAGCTGGATCCTGTAGAACCGGTTGTGGAGAGCCGCCACTCCCAGTCCTACGATAATACCGCCGAAAACACCCATCTGCAGAGACTGTATCCCGCATACATATGTAATCGTTCCTTCCAGAACGGATTCCGCGATCTCGCCATTATCCAGAACCTGTCCGTTGAGCGTAAGCATGGCGTTGATCGCTGTGTTCATAACAAAATAGGAAATAACCGCCGAAAGCGCGGATACTTCTTTCTCCTTTTTCGCCATACCGATAGCGACTCCCACGGCAAAGATCAGCGGCAGATTGTCGAATACGGCGCTGCCTACTTTGTTCATGATCACCAGCAGCGCGTGAAGGATGGTGTCTTCTCCGAGAACCGCCGTGAGACCGTATGTCTCAATTGTCGTGGCATTTGTAAAGGAACTTCCGATTCCCAGCAGAAGACCTGCTACCGGAAGAATCGCAATTGGGAGCATAAAGCTCCGTCCCACTCTCTGCAGGACACTGAAAATCCTGTCTTTCATGTAACTTCACTCCTTCTCTTTCCTTAAGATTCCAAGAAGGGGCTATGTGATCAGACCCCGTTTTCACCGGTTTCTGTACAAAAAAAGAGGCACTAATACACATAAACACTCCTTGTTATGTATAGTTAATGCCTCCTTATGAGTTACACACTACAACTATGTCGACTATAACATGAACATCAGATATTTGTCAAGATGCGGAAAAAGAAAAACGGTTTCCCCAAAACGGCTTTCAGCCGCGATCGTAACCTCTTTTCCATATTCATATGTCGCAGTTTCTTTCTTTTTCTGATTTTATTTCACAATGCAGGCAGTACGCTGTTTTACAATTCTTTCTTCAAAAAACCGAAGGGCTCCTCATCCTCCAGAAAATGCATCAGCATATAGGCGCACATGATCGCCACACGTTCTTCTTTCAGTATCCTTCTGACTTTCTCCCTGTCCGCCAGGACAATCTCTATTTCCTCGGAAGCCTCCTGGGCGTCTTTACTTATTTCGCCGGAAGCATATCCATATACGGTGGCGCAGGATTCGTCCGTCATTCCAATAGTAGTAAAATACGGTTTTTCATAAGCCTCATCCACTTGCAGCGGTTCCAGGTCAAGCCCGGTTTCTTCCTTCATCTCCCGAATCGCTGCCTGATGAAAATCTTCTCCCGCTTCCACCAGCCCTGCGGGGAACTCATAAATATATCCGCCCAGAGCATAGCGGTACTGGCGGATCAGAACCACTTTATCTCTTTTCTCTCCATAAATACTGTAAATGATCACTCCGTCCGGCGTATTTTTTCCTGTTTTCAGTTTCAGTTCCTCTACGCTCTTCGCCCGGGAAGCCACATAGTAGGACACCGGCGTATTGTGCACGCTGGTAGCGTCCACATGATAAAGGTTTACAAAACGATTGTCCGTCAGTTTTTCCACATGATGTATTTCTCCCATGAATATTTCCCCCGTATATTTTAAATCTGTAGCGCCGCCCGGCGCTGTCCGTCATATATTCAGATTATATCCCATTTGCCGCTGTTTGTATAGCGTCCATCCCCCTCTATTCCATGTACCAGCCCCTCTTCGCTGTTACATTCTGTATCCGGTCACCGCAGATCAACAGTCAGGACTTCTCCGTACCGGTTGGCCGGATCGGAAGAATCCCACTTCTCCCATCTCTTGCTTTTAAGACGGCTCATCAGCTGCAGATTCACCTGTGTCTGTCCATCTTCAGGGATCTCATAGTAAAAATATCCGTCCTCATGTTTTTCATCTGTTCTCAATGTCTTTGTATTTTCATTTAGCGGAAGTTCTTCCCACCTGATCCCATCCGTTCCTTCCAGAACCATATATATGATCTCCCGGTCTTCTTTTTCATAGCTGTTCTGCTGTTCCGGCGTCCTTTCGATCTGGATCCTTCCGGCAAAAGCCGTCAGTGTCCTGCGCATTTCCGTCAGCTTCACCGTGCAGCTCTCCAGATCAAACTCCTGATCCGGGATCTGTTCCGCCGCCTTTCCTTCTACAGTAAAAAGAAGCTCCTGGTTTTCGTATCGTTCATTATCTCTGTATACACTCAGCGGAAGAACAACCTCCATCTGGTCCGCGGGCTCCATATCATAAAGCTGCGCGGTAAAGATAAAGTAATCCTGCTTTCCCATGTTATCGTCCATCTCATTTGGGCCGGTTTTCTGCCCGTTGACCGTCATGGACCAGGATTCTATCGTATATCCTTCCATCTCCTCTGTGGGATAGGCACATACCGCAAGCTGAAGACCGTCATACATTATCCGGTCTATGGTGATCAACGGCCCGTCTGTTTTCAGGTTTTTCATATCCTCCAGGATTTCCGGATGCAGTTCATTTACATATCGGGGTTCTTCCGCTATGCTCACCTCGACATCTCCGAACCAGACTTCCTCAAGATCTGTCCTTTCTCCAAGTCCCAGTTTCTCCTGAAAATCCACTTTTGTTATCTTTGCGGGCTTCCGTCCGGAAACTGCCGCCGCAGATATCAAGCCGCCGCAGAGAACCGCCGCAAGAATGAGCAGACGCCATTTTTTCCTTTTATTCAAGGATGCGGCTCCACGGATATTCTGGTCGGAGCGTTCCCTCTCCACAGTTCCCTGACCGGTGTATACTGTTTCGTTCCCGACCGCTCTGTTCACCGCCTGTTCTACTGCCAGATGGAAGAGTTCCGGCATCTCCGGATACTGTTCTTCCCAAATTTTCTTATCCATTATTTACCCTCCTTCTGACACAAACGCTGTTTCAGTTTTTCCCGCCCTCTTCCCAGCCGGCTTTTCACCGTGCCTTCCGGGATTCCCATAAGTTCCGATATTTCTTTTACGGAAAACTCTTCAAGATGATAAAGTTCCAGTATAACGCGGAATTCCGGCGGCAGCTGCGCCAGCGCCTGATAAAGTTCACTGTACTCTTCCTCCCGGAAATTTCCCGGCGTCTGTTCCTTATGCGCCTGTTCTTCACAGTTTTTTACCTTATCTGCCAGCATCCGCTCCCATTTCTGTTTATCTGCTATACGGAAGCACTCGTTGATAAGGATCCGGATCAGCCAGGTCTTTGCATATCTGTCGTCGCGCAGGGTATGCAGCTTCTCGAACGCTTTCATCACCGTCTCCTGGGCTGCGTCCGCACAGTCCTCGTCGCTTCTCAGAATGGATTTCGCGATCCGGTAAAGCTGCCGTTCATTCTCTAGGATCAGATTCCCGAATTCTTTCCTGTCCATACACAGTCTCCTTTGTGCTGTTCTGTCTGTTTTTATCTATATATTAGACCATTCTGACATTCCAATGGTTCCCTGTCTCATAATTTTTCATAAAAAAAGCGTTATGGAAACTTCTGATCCAGTCTCCATAACGCCATACAAACTCAGTATTTCTCAGTCGCCCTTCAGGACTACGCGGATCCTCTTGTAAATAAAGAATACGATCACGGAAGTCAGGGTGTATTTAAACAGATTAAAGGGCACGATGATCAGCGCCACGAATCCAAGCAGGCTGTCAACAGAGGAATGCACCGCAGATCCCATCTCGATGAAAGCCTCGATCGGCATTCCGAAAGCCTTGCCGTAAGCCGGAAGCAGAACAAACGCATTCATCAGGCAGGCTGCCGCCGTTGTAAGAACCGTACCTACAGCCATTCCTTCTACTGCGTGTCTCCTGCTCTTCACATGATGCAGACGGTACAGAATTCCCGCCGGCACCACGAAGGTACAGCCGAAGATAAAGTTGGCCAGATCTCCCACTCCGGCCGTAAGGGTTCCTTTGGTTACCAGATGTACCAGAATCTTCACCAGCTCGATCACAACTCCCGCCACAGGTCCCATGGCAAAACTTCCTACCAGAACCGGAATCTCCGAGAAATCCAGCTGATAGAAGGACGGAGCCAGGAAGGGAATAGGGAACTCCAGATTCATCAGTACGCCGGCCACCGCTCCCAGCATAGCCACCTGGGTAATGGTCCTCGTCCGGCTCCTGTCCATTGCATTTCCACTTCTTAATACCTGTTCACTCATAATTGTCCTCTCCTTTTTTGAAAAATTTCCGTATAAAAGAAAATTCCCGATCGGCCAGGGAAGTTCCTTCCTCTGGCCGACTCACGCGATGCTACGTGCAGCTCACGGCAATACCGTTCGCTGTCCGTTGCCCGTCGGGTGTCCGCACGTGCAAGCACGGCGGCCGTCCGACGGGCTTATCGCGCAAAAGGAAAATCCCCGGGAATACTCCCGGGGAACTGAGCACTTAAAATATTTCGTGTTCTTCTCTCATCCAGACTATACTGTCGGTTCTGGAATTCCATCCATACTGCTTCTGCAGTCTTTCCGGTCACCAGATCAGCCGCTTTCGCGGGTCGCGGACTTTACCGCCGGTAGGGAATTCCACCTGCTGCGCATCTTCACAGCCTGCAGTCACCCTGCCCCGAAGAATTTTCTTTTACCTGAATTGTATTATAAGCTATTAAAAAGCGGATTTCAAGGATTTTTTTATTTCCGGACAGATTATAAGGGCCACGGCCATTTTTATGATATCTCCCGGAATAAAAGGCAGCACGCAGGCGCTCATGGCAGCCGCGATGCCGGAATCCGTGATCACGCAGAACCAGGCTGTGCCAAACACATAGCAGACAGCGGTTCCAAGCAACATTGCCAGAAACTGTATGATCCTGCTTTTCGCATGGCTGAGCATCATTCCTGTGATCACAGCCATGGGGATAAATCCGATGATATATCCGCCGGTCGGTCCC